>JBJFAO010000193.1:0-8288 GCA_051887955.1 Christensenellales bacterium | reverse complement strand
CGACTCAATAGAAGAAAAATACCTCTCCTCGCAGGAATAAATAAAGATTATGCAAAACGGCGCGTTGTTACCGACGCGCCGTTTTTTTGATTTTAATAGCTATTTTATAAACGCCGAAAAGGCTCTGTGCGCCTCGTATATGTCCGCTTTGGCGATAAGCTCGTAAGGCGCGTGCATCGAAAGCACCGGCACTCCTACGTCAACGGTATCGATATTGTAATTGGCGAGATATTTCGCTACCGTTCCGCCTCCGCCCAAATCCACTCTTCCGAGCTCCGCCGTCTGCCATACGACTCCGTCGTCGGCGAATTTTTTCCTTACGAACGCCACAAACTCCGCCGAAGCGTCGTTGCTTCCGCTTTTGCCGCGAGAACCGGTAAACTTACACATCGCCACTCCGCAGTTGGCGAAAGAAGCGTTGTTTTCCTCGAAAGCGTCCGCATACGCAGGATCGTAGGTTGCCGTCACGTCGGCGGACAGGCATTTGCTGTTGGCTCTGACTACCGCCGGATTTGCTCCGTAAGAACGCGCGATTTCGTCGATTACGTCTTTGATAAGCACGCACTGCATGCCGGAATTTCCTTCGCTTCCTATCTCTTCCTTGTCAGCAAGTATCGTTATTACCGTCTTGTCGGTTTCCGTCTCCAACGTAGCGGTTATTTCGGGATACGCGCATACTCTGTCGTCGTGTCCGTATCCTGCCACAAACGAGCGGTCGAAGCCTACGTCGTGGGCTTTGACTGCCGGTACGGCTTCTATTTCCGCGCTGAGAAAATCCTCTTCCGTCATTCCGTATTTTTCGTTGAGCATTTTAAGCACGTTGAGCTTTACGCCATCCTTCTCGGAATCGGAAACGGGTATAGAACCCACGATAAGGTTAAGCTTTTCCGCGTTGAACGCTTCGGAGACTTTCTTCACCGCCTGCTCCTGCGAGAGATGAGGCAAAAGGTCGGTAATGTAAAACACGGGATCGTCGTCGTTTTCTCCGACGTTCACGTTTATAATACTTCCGTCCTTCAACGCCACCACGCCGTGAAGAGCGAGAGGAATGGTTAGCCATTGATATTTCTTTATTCCGCCGTAATAGTGCGTTTTCAGATACGCTATATCGGATTTTTGAAACAACGGAACCTGCTTCAAGTCGAGTCGCGGACTGTCCACGTGAGCCACGAGTATCCTTACGCCGTATTCCGCCACGTTCGCCGTCCCCGCTTTTATAATGAAAAGTCCCTTTCCGCGGTTGTTGTAATAGAGCTTGTCGCCGGGTTTTATCTTGTCGCCGAAAGCGTAAGGCTTATATCCTGCGTTTTCGACGAGCGCTATCGTCTCGTTTACGACCTCTCTTTCCGTCTTTCCGTTGTCGAGAAAGGCTTTATAATTTTCGCAATACGCCTGTATCGCCTCTCTTTTGGCTTCGTCTGCCGTTTCATATACGTTTTTTCTCTTATAAGTCAATTCCATAAAATTACCTCTTATAATATCTTTATTTTTTACTTAATAGTATACCACTTTCCTTCGGTAAATCAAGCGTTGCGCAAATTAAAAAAACCTTGCTCGCAAACTTGCCTATTCGCACTCTTCCGCGTCGAGAACGGTAAGCACTCCGTCTTTGACGGTAAATTTTACGTTTTTATCGCAAAATTTCATTCCGTACGTTCTGTCGTCGTCAATATAAGCCGGACGCGGATCTTCGGCAAGACAACCTATAAGCTCTTCCAGCTTTTCGGGCGGAAACAATTCCGCCAGACAATCGGGAAAAACGACTTTCAGCGCATGCCCGCTTACCTCGTCCGAATATCCTCCCATCGCGTCCGTATGACAATCGGACGGAAGATAGGGTTTTATGTCAAGAATCGGCGTTCCGTCCAACAGGTCGACGCCCTCCACCGAAAGAGTCGTACCGTCGTTATTTCTGTTTATTCCCGTCAGCTTTACCGAAGAAAGCCCTATGCCGTTGGGACGATAGGGCGAACGACTCGCGAACACCCCTACCTTCTTGTTTCCGCCGAGACGAGGCGGACGAACGGTCGGCGACCATTTTTTATTGTCGCAAGCGGAAAAATCGAACAAAATCCACAGATAATTAAACCCTTCTATACCTCTCAACGCGTCCTCGTTGCGGTATTCGGGCAAAAACACTATCTCCCCGTAGGTCTTTACTCTTCCGCTCTGTCGAGGTATGCCGAATTTTTCTTTGAAATCGGTTTTTATATAGCCTATAGGCTTTACTGTTTTCATTCCGTATACGACCTCTTTACGATTAAAGCAAGGCTGTCGTTTTTCCGACAGCCTTACCCCGAATTTATTTACGCAACTTTATTTCTTCGGTTATTCTCGCCAAAAATTCTTCCGGCGTCATCGTCTCGGTAGTAGCCGTATCGCGGTTGCGCACCGATATAGTGCCGTTGTCCGCCTCCTGCTGACCTACGATAACCATATACGGCACGCGGTCGACCACCTGAGCTTCTCTTATCTTATAGCCTATTTTTTCGTTGCGGTCGTCGTATTCGCAACGAATTTTAGCCGCCTTTAACATATTGTAAATTTTTTCGCTGTATTCCGCGTGCTTTTCCGATACCGACATTACTTTTACCTGAGTGGGCGCAAGCCAGGTCGGGAATTTGCCCGCGAAATGCTCGGTTATTATTCCGATAAAGCGCTCTATCGAGCCGTAAACGACGCGATGCACCATTATAGGTCTCTGCTTTTCGCCGTTTTCGTCCACGTATTCGAGTTCGAAATTAATCGGCATCTGGAAATCGAGCTGAATGGTTCCGCACTGCCAGGTTCTTCCGAGAGTATCTTCGAGATGGAAGTCTATCTTCGGTCCGTAAAAGGCTCCGTCCCCCTCGTTGACTATATACGGAAGTCCGAGCTTTTCCAGAGCGGTCTTTAATCCCTCGGTAGCCGCCGCCCAGTCCTCGTCGCTTCCCATACTGTTTTCGGGACGAGTGGACAATTCTACGAAATACTTAAATCCGAACTTGCTGTAAACCTCGTTTATTAGATGAACAACTCCTACAATCTCGTCGGTAATCTGCTCTCTGCGCATAAATATATGCGCGTCGTCCTGCGTAAAGCATCTCACGCGGAACAGTCCGTGCAACGCGCCTTTCAGCTCGTGACGATGCACGAGTCCGAGTTCGCCTACTCTGAGAGGCAAATCGCGATAGCTGTGAGGTTGACTGCGGTATACCATCACTCCGCCCGGACAGTTCATCGGCTTGACGCAAAAGATTTCGTCGTCTATTACCGTAGAATACATATTGTCCTTATAGTGATCCCAATGTCCGCTCGTTTCCCACAGGCGTCTGTTCATAATCAACGGAGTAGAAACCTCCACGTAGTTGTCTCTGGTATGAATTTCTCTCCAATAATCTATGAGGGCGTTTTTCAAAGCCATACCCTTCGGCAGGAAGAACGGAAATCCGGGAGCTTCGTCGCAAAGCATAAAAAGTCCCATCTCCTTGCCGATACGACGATGGTCGCGTTTTTCCGCCTCTTCGATAAGCTTGAGATAGTCGTCCAATTCCTGCTGGGTGGCAAACGCCGTTCCCTTTACCCTCGTGAGCATCTTGTTGTTTTTGTCGTTTTTCCAATACGCTCCCGACTGTCCCATGATTTTAAAGGCTTTGAGAGCCTTAGTGTAAGTAAGATGAGGTCCTACGCACATATCGATGTATTCGCCCTGTTGATAGAACGAAATAACGGCGTCCTCCGGAAGATCTCCTATATGCTCCACTTTATATTTTTCCCCTCTGCTCTCCATAAGGGCTATAGCCTCTTCCCTCGGCAGAATAAAGGGCTTTACGGGGAGATTTTCTTTGACTATTTTTTTCATTTCCGCTTCGATACGGGCGAGGTCGTCGTCGGTAAGCTTCGTTTCTCCCAAATCGACGTCGTAATAAAATCCCTTCTCGTTGGCGGGACCGTACGCGAAATCGGCTTCGGGGTAGAGTCTCTTTATCGCCTGCGCCATAATATGCGCCGCCGTATGACGGATGACGTGCAGCTCTTCGTTTTTGTCGGCAGGTTCTCCGACGGTACCGTTGTTGTAAATGATTTTCATATTCGCTCCTTTTAGCTTTGTGCTTTTATATTTTAATGCAAGGCGTTTATTAAAAAACCCCTGAAAATACCTAAAGTATTTCCAAGGGCGCATAGAGCACGGTTCCACCTTGATTTGTCGCTTCATTCTCCCGTTTACGCAAGGGTAACGGCTACGCATACTGCGATTTTCCGCGTAGCGACTCCGGAACGGTTTTCGCAAAATACCTCCGTAAAGAAACTCTCAGCCTCGTTTCTCTCTCTGGATACGGACGGTAAGGCTACTTTTTCCATCACAGTCTTTATTACGTTTTGATTATACCACCGCAAAATTGCCGTGTCAATTCAAAAAAGCCGTATTCGATTGCAAAATATCCTCAGTTTGGATTATAATTATCGACAAGATACTCTGCGAGGTATATTATGGACGATAAATTGCTTACGGAAACCGAACTCAATCAAAACGCCGTATACTCCGGCAAAATACTGAATCTTCGCGTAGACGACGTGCTTTTGCCCAACGGCAACGTCGCTAAACGAGAATACGTCGAGCACAGAGGAGGAGCTTCCGTCCTTGCCGTGGACGACGACGGATACGCGTATCTGGTCAGACAATTCCGCTATCCTTACAGAGAAATACTTACCGAAATTCCGGCGGGTAAGCTTGAAAAGGGAGAAACCCCGGAAGAAACCGCCCGACGCGAGCTGGAAGAAGAAACGGGACTCACGGGGGATATCGTTCCGTACGGACTTATCTACCCGACTCCCGGATACACCGACGAGCACCTCTACGTTTTTCTTGCAAAAAATCTGACGAAACGAAGCGAGCATTTAGACGAGGACGAATTCCTCGACGTCGTAAAAATGCCGGTAAAAGAACTGCTTAAAAAGGTAAATAACGGCGAAATAAAGGACGGCAAGACCTGCTATGCCGTATTGAAATACGCCCTCGAAAACAAAATTTATTTCTGATTTTTGTCGACAAACAAAATATATCGGATTACCGTTCCGAATTTTGTCCGGACTTGTCCTTTTTCGATTTTTTCGGCTGTCTCGCTATAAAATACTGCACCGCTCTCAAAATCGCCGCGCCGACGGTAGCGCACACTATCCATTCCACAACGCCGTTTATCCCTACGAGCGTCCACACTATGGCGAAAAATCCGCTTCCAAACGAATTTATGAATTCGGTACGCCCGAAGCAGAGCATAAGGAGTCCTACGAAGGTAACGGTATGCAATATCGCGGAGGACAGCATAGTGATTACGTCGGATATCGCGGAAGGCAATTTCGTCCTTGACAGCCACTTATATACGAATCCGGCACAGGTGCCGAACAACACCCTCGGCGCGATACATACTATAAAAGTAAAATACGGATTTATAGACAAAAGCATGCTCCCGAACGGACTCATTCCGAAACACGATAAAAAGCTCATCGTACCGAACAACAATCCCATTATACCCCCGAAAAGAGGTCCGGTAGCCGCCGCGCAGACGACGACGGGTATCATAATAAAGGTAATTTCCACAACTCCTATTCTCAGATACCCCAACGGAGTAAAGGACATTATTATGAGTATCGCCGCAAGAAGAGCGAAAAGTACGATTTTTTTTGTCTTTAGGTTCATTTTTTCCTCTTAATAAAAGGTCGGAGAAAACCGACCTTCCGTCATTCGTTTCGTTACATAGAAAAGTTTTTGAAATAATTCTGTATAAGAATTATCGGCGTACCCTTATCCCCGCTTCCGCTGGTAAGGTCGGACAGACTCGCGAGCAAATCGGTAAGCTGTCTCGGCGTAGTCCCCTGACTGCGCATATCGTTTATCATATCCTTTTCTTTATTCTTGATTATTTCTTTCATCGCTTCGACTGCTTTTTCTCCCGAAAGATCGGCAAGATCGTTGTCGGCAAGGTATTTTAATTTTATTTCGTTGGGCTTGCCCTTGAGTCCCTCGGTATATCCGGGAGAGCATACCGGATCGGCAAGCTCCCATATTCCCCCTACGGGATCCTTGAACGCGCCGTCGCCGTAAACCATACACTCTATATTTTTACCCGTGCGTTTTTTGAGCTCCGCCTGAAGCTTTTCGACGAAATCCTGACTGTCTCTCGGGAAGAGCTTTACGCTGTTTTCGGTGGCGAGGTTGCTTCCGAGCACGCCGTATTCCGCGTTATATCCGCTTCCGTTTACCGGCTCGGTCAAAATTTCGTCAAGACTGACTACTTTTTTAGCGCCCGCTTTAATAAGCGTGTTCTTCGTGCGCCTGCGGGTATGGATATCCGCGTTTATAACGTATTGCGTGTATTTGAGAATTTCGCAGGGATTATTGGCGAGAATAACCTCGCAATTTCCCGTTTTGCTGTAATACTCTATATAGTCTACTCCCGTAAACGTATGGCGCACGTCGCCGAATTTTTCACGGAAAGAATCTCCCGTAAAAACGTCCGTATACGGATTGACGTTCTGTTCCATCAGTCTTTCGTAGCTGACGAAGCTGTTTCCGACCTCGTCGGAAGGATAGGTGAGCTGAACGACGAGCTTTTTCGCACCCTTCGCGATGCCCTTAAGAACCATCGAAAAGCGGTTGCGCGAAAATATCGGGAAAATCAGCCCCACCGTTTCGTCGCCGAATTTCCTTTTTACGTCCTCGGCAATCTGATCCACGGTAGCGTAGTTGCCCTGGGCGCGTGCGAGAACGGCTTCCGTTACCGCCACCACGTCCTTATCCTGCAAAGGAAATCCGCCCTCTGCCGAAGCGTTGCAAACGCAGTCGGCGGTGATTTTTACCAAATCGTCCCCTTCTCTTATTATCGGAGCGCGTATTCCGCGCGATATCGTCCCCTGATAGTCCATTTAGTAAACTCTCCTTGTTTTTTAATATAGATATTTTATTGCATTAACGACGGTTTGTCAAACGTCGGAAATATCCGAACGGATTTTTATCGCAACGCGTAATTATTCGATAAAACCTCTCTATTTTGCAAAATATATTTGAACGTTGCCGTCGCGTTCTTTCATCGACGCGTTAAAAACCGCCCTTATGCCCTCTTCGAGATGTTTTACGTCCGCAGCTCCCGCCGTTTCTATTGCCGAGTGCATAGCGAGCTGAGCCATGCCGATATCGCACGCCTTCATCTGCAAAGACGCGCCCGCTATCGGTCCTACGGTGCTGCCGCAACGTAAATCCGAACGATTGTAATAATCCTGATAAGGAATTCCGTTTTTATCCAAAACGTATTTGAATATCGCCGAGCTTACGGCGTCGGTGGAATAATTGACGTGGTGCTTAACTACTATTCCCTTATTCATATACACCTTTTCCGCTACGTCGCTTTTTTCCGGATGCGCAGGATGAACCGCATGTCCGTTGTCAACGGACAGTACGAATCCGTCGTTTTTCGCCGTTAAAAAGTCGGAAGCTCCGTATCCCAATCCGTCGTTTAGGGATTTCAGCGTTTCCGAAAGAAAGGAAGATTTCGCTCCCTGTTTCGTAAGGCTTCCGATTTCTTCGTTGTCGAAAAGGCACGCGACGGCGACTCCGACGGGCTCGCTTTCGACCAAAGCTTTTATGCTTGCGTATGCTCCCGAAAGGTCGTCTATGCGCGGAGATACGAGGAATTCCCCCTTCTTACCGCTGAAAAAGCTCTCTACGGCGGGCACTACGAACAGGTCTGCGTCGACGACGTCGTCTTGTCCTATCAACGAATATACGTCCTCCCCTTCTCCCGTCAAAGGACTCATATCCGTCTGCGCGTTGAACGAGCATTTTGAATTGACTTCCGGATTGTGATGAATGGCAAGACTCGGTATATTTACGAAAAAATCGCTCTCGTAAAGCTCGGTTTTTATCCCGTTTTCGCTTCTTTTTGCCACTCTTCCCGCTATTTTTAACGGTATATCCGTCATGCTGTAAAGAATCAGACCTCCGTATACCTCCACGTTGAGCTTTTTACCCTCCGGACTGTCGGATAGCGATTTGCCCTTTATTTTCAGACAGGGAGAATCGACGTGACTTACCGCGATATTGAAGGAATACCGAGATAAATCTCCCACCTTGAACGCTATTATCGCGCTACCGTTTTTTACGGAATAATATTTGCCGCCGGAACGCGCTCTCGTTTGTCCCTCCACGTAAGGGACGAAGCCGTTTCCCTCAAGATAATTTTTGACGTTATTTACCGCGTGATACGCCGTCGGCGAACAATCGAGAAATTCTTTTATTTCCATAACAACTCTCC
>JBJFAO010000192.1:0-1771 GCA_051887955.1 Christensenellales bacterium | reverse complement strand
ACGCCAACCGACCATAACCACTTTGGAGCCGACGAACTGCATAGTCTGACGATAAACGTCCTTAATTCCGTCGTAAAGAGGCATAATAACTCTTACGTCCTGCTTTTCTTTCCTGAGAGCCGACGGCAACGCCTGACTTACGTCTCCCAGTCCTCCCGTTCTCATAAACGGGCCGGCTTCGCTTGTCGCGAACAAAATTTTCATACTGACCTCCTTATATATGCGTCGTTTTGCTATACTCTCTTACCCTTTACGATAACTATGGGATAGGTTATAAATCCGGAAATGTCCCTGTCGTCGCTTATTATCACGTCTTTGTCGGTAATGGCGTAGGAAAGCTTGGAGTTTTTGCCGACCACTCCGTTCTCCATTACGATAGAATTTTTTACCACCGCGCCTTCGTCTATTCTCACGTTACGGAAAAGAATGCTGTTCTCTACCGTTCCGTTAATAACGCACCCGTCGGCTATAAGCGAATTGCTTACCTTAGCGCCCTCTTTATATATTGTAGGAACGCTGTCTTTAACTTTGGTATAAATCTTTTCCGCCTGACCGAACAAAGCGTTTCTGTCGTCGAAACGAAGCAGATTCATGCTTTCGCCGTAATAGGTCTTTACGTCGTCTATTATCGCCGCATACTGCGTCAGCTCGCATGCGTAAACGTCGTTTTCTTTGACGAGTCTGAACAAAACGTCCTTCTCGAAATCGACCAGTCCTCTTGCGTACGCCTTTTGAACGAGGTCGATAAGCAAATCCTTCTTGATAAGATAAATATTGAGCGAAATGAGCTTTTCTTCGTTGCCCACGTATTCGGTTTCGTATATATCGGTAATCCTATCGTTTTCGTCCTTTTCCACGACCACTCTCGGAGAAGTTGTGGTATAGCCCTTGTGGCAAAGCACCGTCACCGCGGCGTTTCTGGAAACGTGTTTATCGAAAATCTCCTCGAAATCGATATTCGCCGCCACGTTGCAGTTGCTTATGACCACGTATTCCTCTTTGGATTTATTGAGAAAATTGAGTATGGAATAAATAGCCTCTATCTTTCCCTTATAAACCTCGCGCGAAGAGTTGTACACGAAAGGCGGAAAAACGCTGATTCCGCTGTTTTTACGGTTGAGGTCCCAATCGCGGCCCTGTCTTATGTGATCCATAAGGGACTGATAATTGCTCCTCGTGACTATGCCTATCTGGGTGATGCCGGAGTTTACGAGGTTGCTCAACGTAAAATCGATAAGACGGTATCTCCCGCCGAAAGGAAGGGACGCCGTAGTTCTGTGTAAAGTAAGTTCGTTTAATTTCGATTCGTTGCCCGAAGCGAAAAGCACGCTCATCATATTGTTCATTATTTGTTACCTCCCTTCATTTCTCCTTCTTTGACTACGCTGTTGCGTTCAAGGGTAATTTCCGGCGCGACGACCGCTATTTTCCACTCGCCGTTGACGGGAGCCTTCTGCGGCGCTCCGATAACGCAGTTTTCTCCGATAACGGCGTTCCAGCCGACTATGGCGTGGCAAATACGGGAATTGGCTCCCACTACCGTGCCCGGCATTATTATGCTGTCCTTTATTTCCGCGCCCTGTTCTACCGTAGAACCGTGATAAATTACCGAATTGACAATCTTTCCGTCGATATTGCAGCCTTCGCTTATAATAGAGTTGGAAACGACGGCGTTTTCCCCTATATAGTGAGGAGGCTCGGCGGTGTTTCTCGCCAGAATTTTCCAATTCCTGTCGTTTAGGTTGAGTCCGCTCTTTTCCGGATAAAGCAC
>JBJFAO010000191.1:0-8415 GCA_051887955.1 Christensenellales bacterium | reverse complement strand
CCGAGCATATTCGTTGCTCCGAGATAAAAATTACCCTTTTGGACGAGGGAAAAACGCAGGTCGACGGCGAGGTTTACGAAAACAGGGTGTTAAATTGCAAATTGATACATAACGTGTTGAGAACTTACAAATAATATAAGTATGGTAAGATATAACGAAAACAAAGAAATAGTGGATACCATAAAGGAAGGCTTGAAAAAGACGGGGGGATATTGCCCGTGTCGCAGAGAACGCACGGAAGATTTCAAGTGCATGTGCAAAGAGTTCCGCGACCAGATAAAAGATCCCGATTTCGAGGGATATTGCCATTGTTACCTTTATTATAAGTCCAAAGATTAAGGATAACGCAGTAGATAAAACCGATAAAAGGGCAGGAGCCGATAGAGCGTAATTCTCTATCGGTTTTTTAACGACGGGAAGCTCTCGGATTTTTCCCAAAAAAACTGTCCGAACGACCTTTAGCCGAATGGGGAAGTAGGAATTATTACAAAGCGATCGGGCTGCCGGATTTCAACCGACTGAATACGGAGGCAGAGAAAACGGGTTTAGTTGTTTTCATTTGCGAAAAAATATAGACAAATATAAAACGATGTGATATAATCTTATTAAGATTAGATATCAATAAGGATTAAATATCAAATGTCTGAACGCAACACGATACAACGCGCATTGGTACTGGAAGCTGTAAACGCTTTGCGCTGTCACGCTACTGCCGACGAGGTATACGCTTATATATCGAAAGAGCATCCTACGATAAGCAGAGGAACCGTTTATCGCAATCTGAATCGACTTGCCGAAAGCGGCGATATTCATAAGTTGGAGATTCCGGGAGAAGCGGACAGATACGACCATATATGCGGAAAGCATTATCATATAAAATGTATTGTCTGCAAGAAGATATTTGACGTCGATATGGATTATATCGACGATTTGGAGAGCAACGTTAAAGACAGGCGCGGCTTCGATTTGCTCGGATACGATTTGTATTTTAAGGGAATTTGTCCGCGGTGTCGTAGCGACGCCTCCGTCGGCGAGCCCGAATAAGTTTTGTGCGATAACGGACGCATAAACCCGTAAAAATATATATAAAGGAGATATGAAAATGAGAAGTATTACCAAACTCGATTTACAGTATGCGCACAGGTTTTACGGCTTCAAAGGCGAAGCGCAGTATCTGCACGGACATACGGGAGTATTGACGATCGAAGTCGAAGATTCCGTCGAACCCGGCGTAAATATGGTTTTCCCCTGCAACGAAATTCAGAAAACCGCCTGGGAGGTCCTGAAGAATTTTGACCATGCGTTGGTTCTTCGCGAAGACGATCCGCTTTTGCCCGCGATACTCGGAGTTTACGAGGCGCAAGGTATAAAGAACGGCGCGCCGAGCAATAAGATGAAAGGACCTGCCTTCAAGACCGAATTGGCGACGGCATATCCCGAATGCCGACTCGTAGTAACCAAAGAAACAATGACGGTTGAAGGGATGATAAAGATAGTTTACGACTTGCTGAAGGATAAGCTCAATATTGCAAAACTTACTTTCACAAGCGGAGTAAACGCGGCGTCTCAGGACTACGAGGTAAAAAAGACTATTGACCGTTGCCCGTTGTGCGGAGTAGCGTTGAACGAAAACGGCGTTTGCCCGAAATGCGGGTACAAAAAGCAATAAGCTACGGTTTATCGGTACGGCAACCGAGAAAAGTAATTTGTAAAATAAAAATACGAACCTTGTTTCGGGTTCGTATTTTTATTTGAAATTTTTACCGATTGTTTTCGTATGCTTTTCGCAACGAGACGAGTCGAAACGTTTTTTTTACCGATATTAAGCGTTTTCTCCGTCGTCCGGGGTTTTCGTCTCGGCGTTAGGCGCTTCCTCCGTCGCCTTTTCGTCGTCTGCGGAAGGCGCTTTCTCCGACTGCGCGTCGTCGGAAACAGTCGTCGGGTTTTCTTTTATTATTATGGTAGACGCCTTTTCGAATACCGCCGGCTCCTCCTTTTTCTTGCTCTCTTCCTCGCGTTTTGCGAGTTTTTCGTCGATATATGCGTTTATTTCTTCCAGCGATTTGCCCTCCATAAGCATATCCACCTCGTCGCCGTAGATGGTTTCTCTGTCAAACAAAAGTTTTACCATATTATCGAGTATTTTGCGGTTTTCGTTCAGACATTGTAAAGCGCGAGCGTAATTTTCGTCTATGATTTTTCTTATTTCGTCGTCAATAATCGCCGCCACTTCGTCGCTGTAATTAACCTGCGTCTGATAATCTCTTCCTATAAATACTTCTTGCTCTCCGCCGAAGAAAACGTTGGGCAATTTCTCGCTCATACCCCATTCGCATACCATACGGCGAGCCATTTCCGTAGCGCGCTTTATATCGTTGCTCGCGCCGGTCGATATGTCGCGTATTACTATTTCTTCGCTGGCTCTTCCGCCGAGCATCATAGCGATTTCGTCGTTAAGACGGTTGCGCGTGACGTGGCTGTTGTCGTTTTTGGGACGGGAGAGGGTATAACCTGCCGCCATACCGCGAGGAATAATGCTCACTTCCTGCACGGCGTCGCAATATTTCATCAGCTTGCCCACGATGGCGTGTCCCGCCTCGTGATAAGCCGTGATTCTCTTGTCCGCTTCGGTAATTATGCGGCTCTTTTTCTGGGGACCGGCAATAACCTTGTTAATGCCTTCCAATACGTCGGTCATTATTATGACGGAACGATTGTTTCTCGCGGCGAGGATGGCAGCCTCGTTAAGAAGATTGGCTATATCCGCTCCGGAAAATCCGCTCGTCATTCTGGCAAGGAGCTTGAAATCTATTTCGGGGGAAATGGGTTTGTTCCTTGCGTGTACCTTGAAAATGGCTTCTCTGCCTTTTACGTCGGGGATATTGACGTAAATCTGTCTGTCGAATCTGCCCGGACGCATAAGGGCGGGGTCGAGGATATCCGCTCTGTTGGTAGCCGCCATTATTATGATTCCGTCGTTGGTATCGAAGCCGTCCATTTGTACCAGAAGCTGGTTGAGAGTCTGCTCTCTTTCGTCGTTTCCGCCGCCGAGTCCCGCTCCGCGCTGTCTGCCTACGGCGTCGATTTCATCGATAAACACTATACAGGGCATATTCTTTTTTGCCTGAGCGAACAAATCGCGTACGCGGCTTGCGCCGACGCCTACGAACATCTCTACGAAGTCGGAACCGGATATGGAAAAGAAGGGTACGTTGGCTTCGCCGGCAACGGCTTTGGCAAACAGGGTTTTTCCCGTTCCGGGAGGTCCGACGAGCAATACTCCGCGAGGAATTTTTGCTCCGAGATTGATAAATTTTTTGGGAGATTTCAAAAATTCGACGATTTCGCGAAGCTCTTCTTTCTCCTCTTCCGCGCCTGCCACGTCGGAAAATTTTACCTTCGTATTATTGGATATACGAGCTTTCGTTTTGCCGAAATTGAGAGCGTTGTTGCCGCCCTTGCCTCCGCGCATCGAGAAGAACATAAGGAGTCCGAGACCTATTATGAGGACGAAACTCAATATGGAAATAATCGTAGACCAGTTGGTGCCGCTGTTGGGGTCGTTAAGACTTATATAGGGCATGGAGTAGCCGGGATTGTTTTCCACTATTCCCGCCATAGTCTCGGCGACGTTGTTACGGGAATCGACGATTACCTTAAAATCGCTTTTTTTGTCGCTTTTTTTGAATTCGTCCAGAGTATAGCCCTTTCCGTTGAGCATTCCTTCCGGGATTTCTCCTTCGACTTTGGTCAACAGCACTCTCGCAGTGTAATTACCGGTCATTATTATGCCCTGAATTCTGCCTTCTTCGGCGTATTTCAAAAATTCGGAATAACTCACTACCGGCACTCTGTCGGCGCCCAAAGTCTGCATTAAGATTACCGCAACCGCCACTATAAGAACAATGGCGATAAGGATAAATATCAGAGATTTTTTATTGCTTTGATTGTGTTCTGGCATCTTTTCCTCATAATATTTCAGTATAAATTTTTACTATTGTATCACAACGCGACCGTTTATGCAACAAAAACGCTGAAAAAGCGTCCCGAAAGCAACCCTTTTTTTACCCGTGCAAGCTTACGTCGTCGAACAGGTCCGAAGGGGGATTTTGTTGCGTCGTCGATACGAGTTTATTCCGTCGTGCATAATTTAGTCTTAAATCTTCGACGAGAGCGAAAATTTTTTCGGCGCATTTTTGCGCCATACTCCTTACGAGAGCCTTGTCGGCACGAATGAGGGACATAAGATTATCGTCGGATTTTTCCGCTACTACGCAAAGAATGCTCACGTCGCCGAAAGAGGTCATATTTTTTTGCAACGCGGCTCCGGCTCGCAATCCGGCGAGAGCGTACTTTATTCTTCCCACGTCGTCTTTTTTGCCGAGGCATGCGTCCACCGCTATCACTATGCTGTCGGGGTGTCTTTTTTTGATAAAATCAACGTAATTTTCATAATTTATGCCGTTTACGGGGCGTGCGGATTTGCCGTAAACGTATGCGTCGACTCCTTTGGCTATAAGCTCGTCGCCCACCTTGGGACCTATGCTGTCGCCCGTCACGTTGACCGTGCCTACGCAGAGAACGACGGGTTTTTGAAAGCGCGCGTTTTTCATAATTCCGATTGTTCCCATAATCGGACGGAAAATAACATCGCCACGGTTTTTTCTCGGCGGAGGAGAGCGGAAATTGCTCTTGACTAAAGGACTGTAACAAAGTATAATAAATGTGTATATATTTACATATTGCGTGCGTATGCACGTAGGAGGAACTATGACGGGAATAATTTTGGACGTCGCCGTGGTCGTGATAACGGTACTGCTTCTTATCTTCGGCGTATGGAGAGGAATGTATAAAATGATATTCGGTCTGGTGTCCGCGCTTCTTGCTATCGTGATAACCATACTGTGCGTTTCTCCCGTTTCCACCGTTATCGTGGATAAGACCACGCTGGACGAACGTCTCACCGTAGCTATCGACGAACCGTTGAGCAAAGCCGTGCCCAACGGAGATATAGTCATACAATTGTACGATATAGACGGAGACGGCAACGCCGCCGAGCTCGGGTTTACCGTCGAAGGCGAAATACACCCCTTTGCGGACGCTCTTGCCGGCACTCCTTACGCTGCTCTCAGCGGGGTTCTCGAAAGCGTGCTCTCGGGACGTATCGACGAAGAATCCAGCGACGTAACTTTTATCAGCGTTTTGTCCTCGACCATTGTCGGTTACGTAATATCGGCTATCGTTTTCGTCGTATTGCTCGTCGTGTTTTCGATATTGGTTTCTCTTATAATGAAGCTCGTTAAAAAATTCGTTACGCACACGTATCTGGGGCATTTTCTGGATAAATTGCTGGGAGCGGTTATGGGACTCGTCATCGCCGCCGTCTTTATCTGGGGCGTCCTCGCGATAATAAGAATGCTCGGTACGTACGAATGGATAATCCCCGTCAACAACCTTATCGAAAGCAGCACGCTCACTAAATTGCTGTATGAAAACAACTATCTGTATTTGTTTATAGTGGATCGCTTCGATCTGAAAGGTATTATCGATAAGATAATTTCGGGTGTGGGGACGGCAAAGACAGATACGGAAACGCCGGCTACTACCGAGATAATAGGCAGGATTTGCGCAGGCGGCGGCTTCGTCGCATAGCGCGCGTTGAAAAAAATAAAATTCAATTAGAGGTGAAAAAATGAAATTTACCGGATTTACTTCAGGATGTGTAGGAAAAGCTCTTACGGTAATATTTTGCATATTGCTCGGAGTCGTGATAGCGATAGGAGGAGAAGCTCTTGCCGGATACCTTCTTCTTACCAAGGACGGAGTGGTAGGAATGGTGGCGGATAAGGTAAACGCCGGACAGGAAACTCCTATTTTACAGTTCGACGAGGAGACGAAGGCGAAAAGCGTGCTTTCCTGGGGACAGGAGGTCTTGGACGCGGTAACGAATCTTCAGAGTCAGGAAATAGGAAGCATTGAAAAACTCATCGGTATGCCCATAATAAGCGAAACGATAGCCGACGTTATCGGAGTCGACGCCGAAAAAATCAAAGCGTCCACTCTCGACGGTATAGGAAAAACCGTGAGCGACAATCTTACCTTAAACAACGCCAAAGAACAATTCAATATTTCTTTACCGCAGGATATTCCCCTGTTTAACGACGCCGAATTTTTAGGAAAGCCTTTGGGGCAGGCGTTCGAGAACCTTACCGACCATAAGCTTTCGGAATTTATAAAAATGGATTCGGAAGCGAACGAGGTTCTTAAAGAGCTGGGCGACGTATCCATCAAGGATTTGCAGGGCGCGACGGGGGACGAAAAGATAAAGAGCATGTGCCTTTGTCAGATAGTGACCATAAACGAGTCTTCCAGCAAGATACTGAAGGCTCTCAAATATTGTTCTATCGAGAGTCAATACACCGACGAAACCAAAACCGAGTACAAGACTAAGACAATTACCGAAACGGTGGACGGAGTAGAAACCGAAAAGGTAATTCCCCTTATCGGCATAAACGAGAGGATAGAGACCTTGCTCGTGTCGGAGGTAGTGGAAATTAACGAGGACAGCAACGTCATCCTCCGCAAAATGAAGGACAGAGATCTGAAGGTGACCGAATTGGGCGGAGCGCAGGTGACGGAGATAGTGAACGAAACCAAAATAGGCGAAATAATCACCGTCGTCGAAACGGGCGAAAACAAGAGCGAGCCTATACTTATCGCTCTTAAAGACACCGCTATCGAAGGTCTGAACGCGAAAATGAAAACTCTCAAGCTTAACGAGGTGTTCGCGGAGGAAAAGCTTTCTACCGGCGCGCTCAGCCTTATCGCTCCCGATACCGCTCTTGCCGATATACCCTCGGAAGTAACCTCCGTTATGCTTTCGGCAACGACCGCTACTATGAAAGGGAAAGGGCTTATTGATTCCGATTTGAGTACATTGGATACTTCTACGTTCAAAAAAGAACAGAAATCATTTATATTGAACAGCAACGTGGGACAGATGATGAAAGGTCTTATCGATTTCGTCGCCGATCCTATCGATACAAGCAATCCTCTTTCGCCGCAACCTAAATACAGCCATATTACTCCTCATCAGGCTACGGTTTCTACGGCGAGCTTCGCGTCCATAAGCGATTTCGTCGCGGCGTATAAGCAGTTCGATACCGTAACCTTGGCAACGAACGTCGTCGTTAGTTTCGACGCTAATAAAGACGGACAATTTATTCAGGATATCGGAGGAACGCAATATTACTGTATCCCCGTATTCAACGCAAAAACCGACGGTACGGCGTATACTGTCACGTTTATGAACGGTTCGACCGATATTACGGGCAGCGTTCGTCTGCTCGTGTACGAATACGCTTCCGACGGCGTTACATTGACGGGCGCTTCGTCAAGTCAGTTCGCGTACGCGTATTTTGAAAACGTAAATAAAATCTCGGGCGCGTACGAAACGGTAGGCGAGATAAATACCGCTACGATGACGGAATGATGAAAAAATTTTTTACCGCGGTAATATCTATAGAAGAAACGGGCGCAGGAATACTCAGAGAGAACGACTGCGCCGTTCTTTTGTGCGGATTGGAAAGATGCCTTACTCTTGAAGAAGCGTCCCGTTTCGGCGTGGGGAGCATATCGACGGGAGAAAGCTCGGTTTTTATCGCGGGCGAGGGCTTGCTCTATATCGACAAGAGAAAAAATCCCGATATTATCCTTGCCGTCAGGACGGCTTTGTGCCACGGTTCGCAGGGCGTGATTATTCCGTTCGGCAACAACAAAAACCGCCCCTATATAAGAGAGGGCAGAGGGTACGCCTCGGAAGAAATGATTTCCGCGGTGCGGGAAATAAAAAGGCTCGCTCCTCTTTTCGGCAGAGAGTTTTGCGATTTGAGCGCGTTTCTTGCGGAATAAAAAATTTTTTTGCGTAAGGTTCGTTCGATTGAAAAATTTATAATATGGATATATAATATATATAATAAAAAAATAATTTATAGTTTACGGAGGATATAAATGAGCGATTGTACTCACGATTGCGGAAGCTGTTCTAAAGACTGTTCTTCACGCGATATGCACGAAAAACTCAACGCGCGAAGCAGCGTAAAAAAGGTAATAGGCGTCGTCAGCGGTAAGGGCGGCGTCGGAAAGTCCACCGTCACGGCATTGCTCGCCGTGCTCGCTTCCCGTATGGGACTCAATACCGCTATTCTCGACGCAGATATTACGGGACCGTCTATTCCCACGGCGTTCGGGCTTACGGAAAAGGCTATGGGCGACGGCGATTTCATTTTTCCCGTGACCTCTCAAAAAGGCGTCAAGGTAATGAGTATAAACCTTCTTTTGGAGGACGTAACGAGCCCCGTGGTATGGAGAGGTCCCGTTCTCGCGGGCGCGGTAAAGCAATTCTGGACGGACGTA
>JBJFAO010000190.1:0-1791 GCA_051887955.1 Christensenellales bacterium | reverse complement strand
GAAATAGCTTTGAGGATGCGCGCATACGGGACAAATTTCGGGAGCTTTGGTGCCCACTACGATATGTCCGCAGTTGCGACATTCCCATACTTTCACTTCGCTGCGCGAGAATACCTCCGCCGTCTCTACGTTCTTAAGCAAAGCGCGATATCTCTCTTCGTGGTGCTTTTCTATTGCGCCCACCATACGGAATTTTGCCGCCAATTCGGGGAAGCCTTCTTCCTCCGCAGTCTTTGCAAATCCGTCGTACATATCCGTCCACTCATAGTTCTCCCCGTCGGCGGCGGCTGCGAGATTCGCTACGGTATCGCCTATCCCGTTAAGCTCTTTGAACCACATTTTCGCATGTTCTTTTTCGTTGTCGGCGGTTTTAAGGAATAACGCCGATATTTGCTCGTACCCTTCCTTTTTTGCTACCGACGCAAAATAGGTATATTTGTTGCGCGCTCCGGATTCTCCGCTGAAAGCAGCCTGAAGATTTTTTTCGGTCTGCGTTCCCGCATATTTGTTTTTGCTTTCTGCGATGAGCTCCAGCTTGTCGCCCGTCGCACGGCAACGCGGACATACGGGAGTCTCCCCGTCTTTTACCTCAAAAACCTCTCCGCATAACTTACACTTATACTTTTTCATGTCTACCTCCGTATTTTAATTATATTTTTTGCGTTAGACGCATTATTGTCTCGTTTTTTCTCTGCACGTATCGCATACGTAAAATACCTTCAGGTCGTACGACGTCACCTCTTCCCCCAACCGACTCCTCAACTGCCCTATAAGGTCGTCGAAACACACGTCGGATATCTTGCCGCATATTCTGCAAATTTTATGGTCGTGACGCTGAATTTTGTCATATCTGTCCGGCATACCTTCAACGGTGATTTTTCTTATATATCCCGCTTCCCACATTTTATTTACGTTGTTATATACCGTCGCCAAAACCACGTCGGGATATCTCTCTTTCAGCTTTTCGTATATCTGTCCCGCAGTCATGTGGTCGCATGAATTGTTTATTATATCGAATATGGCTATTTCGTATTTCTTCATTTATCTCTCTTTTAGAATAATTCCAAATTTATTATATCAATTCTAAATATTTTTGTCAACATAAATTATAAAATAATTTTTATTTATACTCTCAAATTACGAATGGAAAAATCTGTCTTTCGTCGCTTGCATTTTCGATTTTTATCATTATAATAGCATTTATGGATTATTTAATCATAGCAATAATAACTTTTATATCCGGAGTGATAGGAACCGGACTCGGCGGCGTCGTCGGCGCGATACTCAAACGCGATTCCAACAAAATAGTCAGCTTGCTGCTGTCGTTTGCCGCAGGCATAATGCTCGCCGTCGTATGCTTCGATTTAATGAGCGAGCCTATAGAAATGATGCGCGCCGGAGTGCTCCCGGCATATACTCCTTTCATCGTTGTAGCGTCGGTCGCAATAGGTTATGGCGTAGTGTATTTATTGAATCTGCTTATAGATAAAAAGACCAATCACGAAGTAAAGCATATAGACGAAAATCATCCCGCCACAGCAGACGATCTGGACGAGCTTATCCATTCAAATCATTACGAATCGCATAAAAACGAAAAATCCAATCTGTTTGTCGCCGGACTCGTTATGATGTTTGCCATAGCTCTTCACAACCTCCCCGAGGGTATGGTTATCGGCGCGTCGTACGCAATAACTCCGAATCTTATAGCAAACCTCTTTTCCGGAAGCGGTTTTATTATGGCAGTGGTAATAGGTTTGCACAACGTGCCGGAAGGAATGGCTGTATCCGTCC
>JBJFAO010000189.1:0-1799 GCA_051887955.1 Christensenellales bacterium | reverse complement strand
CGTTGTCTTTATCCACCCTCTTAATAATTTCAAAAACGTTTTCGCAACGGGTTTCGTAAACTCGTTCAAGCGTCCTTTCGTCAAGATTTTCGTAGGGCAAGACGAGGACGGTTTTTCCTTCGTCCGTCACCTCGAACTTCTGATTTTCGGTGTTAAAGACGATTCCGTAGGACGGTTTTATTTCGCGCAGACGCGCCGATATGTCTAATAAATCGTTATTTATGGCTATTTTCATATATCTTTGTTTTTTACGGCGACTGTCGGTCGCAGTCGCCGTATCGCTTTATCGATTAGCCGTTGGCATAAACCATTTTGGTCTGTCCCACCGGACGGGTGCAGATGAGGTTGGCGTATTTTACGAGCGTAGCACCGTAAGCGGCTTTGTTGTCGAGCTGACGCAAAATTCTTCCGCCCTCTCCTTCGAGCCAGCTCCAATCTCCGAGCTGTTCCAATCTGAAATCGTCGGTATTGACGAAATACATCGTGTTTTCTTCGACGAATCTGTCGGCGTAAATAGGTATTCCATTATAGCTTATCGTCTTGAAGCCGCCGTCGAGGTTCATATAATCGACGTTCGATCTCGTACTCTGCAAGGAGGCAAGATATTTCCTTCTCATATCGTAAGAAGAAAGTATAAGATTGATGCTACCGCCGCTCTTTTCCTCTACTCCGTCGAGTATCTCCTGAATAGCGTCGGAGGTCACTTCTCCGACGGTGGAAGAGGAAGGCAACAGATATCCCACTACCGAACGCACGTTGCCGTACAAGGCGGGTTCTGCGGTATAGTCTTCGAAAATATACGGCAATCCGTAAATTTCCGCGCCGTAGCTACCCTGCAAAACGAGAATATTGCCGGCGGTCTTATCGGTAGGAGCCTTGTCGAGCGTAATAGTCTTATCCTTTCTGTTGACCGACGTTATTCTGTGTCCGCCGCTCACGACGGCTTTATTCTTCACCACGTCGACTACCATACCTTCGATTACGTTCTTGACGGTGTTTACCGCGACGACGTTCGCCCCGGTGGAAGAGGAATCGGTTATTTTCGCCAATTCTCCGTTGCCGCTCTGGAAAAGCATACGAGAAAAGTTGAATTTTGCCGCGCTTACGAGTCCTTCCATTTCGCTGTTGAGGAAATTCACGAAGCTCCCTGCGGAATCCTGTGAAGCGCGAAGAACCTTATCGCTAAGCTCGATATTGCCGAAAATATTCACAATCGGCGCGCGCAGGTTAAGATACTGCTGAGGACTTGCCGCGGGAAGGTCGCCGCTGTCGGGACCGCAGCCTATTCCTCCGTTTATCCCGAAGCGAGCGGGACAAACCACTTCCTTGCCGTACACGTTTTCGCTGCCCTTCGCTATCATGTTGAGAAACGGCGTAGCGGTGGTGTTAATCTGATCTGCGATTACGTCGAGATATACCGAACGTAATACTTTGTCTGCATTGGTTGCGTTTAACATAATTTATAATCTCCTGTCAATCGTTAAGAATTTTTATCGCTATCTCCCCCGCTTCTTTAATAGTTCGGACGGACATGGGAGGAGTAACGGGTATAGCGCCACCCTTCGGGAGAGTAACCGGAGGAACGTTCCGCCTTATTCCTTCCAGATACTGTTTTATTACCGAGTCGCGGTTTTTCTCCGAGCTCAGCACTCTGTCGATAACGTTTTTATCCTCGGCCATTTCGTCGGCAGTCTTTACCTTGGTGGAAAGCACCGTCAAAAGTGCGCGCTCCAAGCTGTTGTCGTCAATTGTTTTTCCGTTTTTCGCGATTTCTCCGGCTACTTCGTCGGCATACCTCT
>JBJFAO010000188.1:0-8468 GCA_051887955.1 Christensenellales bacterium | reverse complement strand
TGACGGGCGTGCCTTCCCCTGCCTTAACGGGACTTTCTTCCCTCTCGACTTTCTTGGGCGCGCCGACTTTTACGTCGGTCGAGACGAAATTTTGACCTCCACCCAAAGTCGTTTCTTCTACGGATACGGAAAATTCCTTTCCCGCTACCGTTATCTTATATTGTTTCATTCCCTCAAAGCTCCTTTACCGATAAAATCGTCGTCTTGTCGTGAGGCTTGCCGTCGTCGGAATTTTCTTTCACGTAGATATCGACCGCGGCGCGTATCGCAGCCATAGTTTCGTCGTCGATTGTTTTCTCTTCGCCTCTTACTTCCTCGTTTATTGATTCCATTACTGTGGATTTATTTTTCTTGACTGCGTTTTGCTTATTTTTTTCGTTAATTTTGCTCAAAAGTTTGACAACGACGTTTACAAGATATACGCAACCTATCAGAATTGCCAACACGATAAAAGTCATTCCCAGACCGAGAAGCGTCGTCGTTCCACCGAGAGAAAATTTTTCACCGACGCTCAAAGCGCTCAAAAGCATTTATAACCTCCTGACATAAAATCGGCGATAAGCCGACTTATCACGCATAACATTATATATCTTTTTGTCAATATATGCAACATTAAAAAACCATGTCGAAAAAAAAGACGCGCCAAAAAGCGCGCCGTTACCGAAAGGTCATAATCTGTTGAGCGAGGCAAGCTCTTTTTCGGTGAGAAATCTGTTTGCTCCTCTGCCGAGTCCGCCCAATTTTACATCCCCGATTTTTACTCGTTTCAAAAACACGACTTCCTTGCCTATCGACTCGAACATACGGTGAATCTGCCTGTTCTTCCCTTCAAAAATCGTAACCTCATATCTTGTTATGCCGTTTTCTACGCCCAATACCTTAATTTTGCATCTGCGTAGTTTTACGCCGTCCAGAACTATACCGTTGCGTAGCCTCGCAAGATCGCTTTCGGGAATCTCGCCCTCCACCTTAGCGATATACGTTTTGGGAACTTCGCTCATAGGTTGCGTAAGTCTGTTTGCAAAATCTCCGTCGTTTGTCAACAATAATAATCCTTCAGTATCGTAATCGAGCCTTCCGACGGGAAAAATGCGCTTATCGCCGAATTCCTGCAGATAATCCATTACCGTTTTTCTTCCCTTGTCGTCTTTAACGGTACAAACGCAACCTTTCGGCTTGTTGAACATTATGTAAACAAAACGACTGACTAGAGAAATTTTTCTCCCATCAAGCGTAACGGTATCGTTGTATTCGTCGATTTCAGTCGCCAAATACGTAGTGGTTTTTCCGTTTATTTTAATTTTTCCGTCTCTTACAAGGTCTTCTGCCGCCCGTCTCGAGCAAATTCCGCAAGAAGCTATATATTTATTGATGCGCATATCGTTTTACCGCCTGTTTTTTTAATATAGTAAGCGAATTTCAAAAATAAATCAAGCGTTCTTCGCTTTCTTTGCCGAGTCTATGCAGGCAAAAGCCCTGTCCATGAGATTAATACAGTCGTTAAACATGTCGCCTTTATTAAGCACAACGCTTACTACCGTCACTCCGTTTCGTTCCGCGCTGGCTATAAGACATCTTCCCGCATTCTTGGTAAAACCTGTTTTTATTCCGTTACCCCCCTCGTAAAGTGTAAGAATTTTATTTTTATTGCACCATATACGCGCCGATTCCCCCTCGCCGACTCTCACAGTCTTTGTGGAAACGATATCTCTAAAAATATCGTTTTGCATAGCAAAGCATCCGAGACTACACAAGTCGTATGCAGAAGTAAAGTGGTTTTTATCGTGCAATCCGTGCGGATTGACAAAATGCGTATCGTTCAAGCCGAGAGTTTCGGCGCGATAGTTCATCATTTTTACGAAATTGTCCACGCTTCCGGCAGTATGAACGGCAAGAGCAACGGCCGCGTCGTTTCCGCTCCTCAGCATTAAACCGTACAACAATTCTTTAACGGTATATTTATCCCCGGCTTTAAGATAAATTGAGCTTCCTTCCACCCCTACGGCTTCTTTCGGCACAATAACTATCTCGTCTAACGTGCAATTTTCTATCGCCAGAAGAGCCGTCATCGTTTTGGTGGTGCTCGCCATCGGTAGACGAACGTGAGAATTTTCTTCGAAAAAAACTCTGCCGTCGTCGGCGCACATTACGATACTCGCGCTTCCGCTTGCGGCTTCCGCTTCGCTGTCGGAAACGACTGCGGCGTAATTAATTACGCATAAAACCGTAAAAACAAAACTAACTACGACTATTTCGACAAGAAATCCAAAACGCCCGAAACGTACTTTTCCCATTTGTTATCTCCTTCTTCTACGCTCAAAAATTTTACCTTATCCTCGCAGACGACCAAAAATCCCAGCGGTTTTATATTTGCGCCGCCGCCTATTCCTCCCGCAGGCAATTCTTTGTTTATCTTAGGGAATTTACCCTCGATTTCTCCCCCCGCGCAGGCAAAACCTATACTCATTTTCGTAATAGGAATAACCGTAACGGAATCGTTGCTGTATATCGGCTCTCCGATCACGCTTTCTACGTCCAACATATTTTTAACGCCGCTTACCGCGTCACGCAAAAGCTCGGTAACTTCCATATTTACCTCCTGAATTCAATCTTTATTATTTGAAAAATAAGCGAAAATATTATATGAAAATTCAATTTAACGAAAAAACGCAATTGAAAATAAGTAGCCGAGTCGTCGACTATGGCTATCCTCATACGATCTTTAACGTAAGACATGCCGCTCAAAATCACAAAAAGAGGATAAAAAACAGCTGCGTTAACCTCACCTATATTTCCTTCGATAAACAATTCGTCTATCATTATAAGCTTAAGAGAATCAATATTTTTCAAATTTATTCCCAGAGAAAAACGACTGTGATTTTTAATTTTTTTATCTTTTGATTTTTTCTTTTTTATCGGATATTTAATAAACTTCGATATTTTAATACTAAGCTGCAAATTTTTAACGTTTTCAACAAAAAAAGCGTTTATACCTACACTAAAAGGTATGCAAAAAAGAAATATTATTACAAAAACAGCGATAAATAAAAATACCATACAATAATAGTATGGTATTGTTTTTACGAATTATTATTCAATAACGACGACGTCCTCGTCCTTCAAAAAGTCAGGCTTTTCATCGCTTAGCTCATCGAAATATCTATCCTGATCCTCGGAGTCGTTCTCAACTGCAGCCGCGCTCTCCTCTTCGATTCTATACAGATTTTCCGTGTCTTTATTGTATTTATCGGAATGCCTCACGTATTCTATAAGTTTATCGTAATCCGGCAATTCTTCGAGGCTGTGCAATTGAAACCTTTTAAGGAAATTATCGTTGGTGGCAAACAACGCAGGTTTCCCGACAGCGTCCTTTCTGCCAACAATTTCTATTAACTCCGCACGCAACAATACGCCTATTGCGTAATCGCTGCTTACGCCCCCTCTGACCTCTTCGATCTCGGCTCTCGTAACGGGCTGTCGATAAGCGATTATCGCAAGAGTTTGCAAAACAGTAGCCGAAAGCTGCCGTTCTTTTATCGGCTTTAACACCTCGGCAAGCAAATCTCCGTACGCAGGGTTGGTTTGAAACTGATATGTATCGTTATACCGAATAAGAACGATTCCCTTTTCCCCGCAATACTCGCTTTCTATCTCCTTAATGGCGTTCTTTATTTCTTTTTCCGTATATTCGTCGTGAAACGCGTCCTTAATAACCTGATAAGTCACGCCCTTTGCCGCGGCAAAAATTAAAGCCTCAATTAAATTCTTCAACATCTTTCAAAAGCTCCTCGTCGTTTTCTTTAAGCGCGTCGTAATTGTCGTCGGGACTGTGTTCGAGCAATATATCTCCGTTCTCTATCTGCCGAGCGCGCGCAACCTGTTTTTTTATAAGCTGTAAAATTGCAAGAAAAACGTTTATAATCTCCACTTTGGAATAGGTTTTTTCAAACAGTGAAAAGAAATTTACGTTGTTTTCCGTCCTTATCGCCGACGCTATTTCCTTTACCTTATCGGCAACCGTAAACGTTTCCTTCGTTATCGTTTTCGGCACGTTATCGGTACTGTGATACTCTATACGCTCCAAAACAAGCTTATATGCGTCCAACAATTTGTCCAAAGTCAGATTCGTTGCTATCAGTTTATAGTCCTTTTCGTCGTAAACGGGCTCGTTGTAAAACAAATTTAGAGTTTCGAGCGGCTTCAGTTTTTCTGGCATAGCCAAAAGCATCCTCTTTTCGACGTCGGAAATAAGCTGCTTTTCCATTTCGTGTATCTCGTCTGCATAATCCCCGAAATCTTCGTCAACCGGCAACACCTTTGAAGATTTTATTTCGACGAGAGTCGCCGCCATAATTATGTATTGCGATACGTATTCATAATCCAATTCTTTCAAATTTTTTACATATTCCACGTATTGTCTCGTGATATCGCTTACGAATATTTCCATAATGTTTATCTTCGACTCTTTTACCATATTCACCAACAAATCGATGGGACCGTCGAAGGATTGATTGTCTATATGGAATTTTACGTCTTCAAGCGTACTGTTCAGGAAAGTAGCCATATCACCTCGCAACAAGCGAAACAAGACTCGATATGAGCTTGTTTGCCCAGTAAAATACGTCCAAATATTCGAGACCGACGGACCTGAACACATTGCCCAACACAACCAGAATTATTATACACCAACTACCGTATCTGTACATAAAACGAGAAAATGCGTTGTTTGGTTTCAAAAATACGTTAATCAATCTGAATCCGTCCAACGGATAAATCGGCAGCATATTAAAAAACGCAAGCATAAAGTTTATGTTTATAAGGAATATCAGAAAATAGTATCCGAGCATCTGGAGCAAATATATCGTCGGATTGATGTAAACCATAAAAAACGGATATAACAAATAAAGCGCCGCCAAACCCAAGCCGCACATTATAAGATTGGCGCATACTCCCGCTACGGATACAAGCACCATATCCCTTTTCGGATTTTTGAAATTAGCCGGATTTATAGGCACGGGCTTAGCCCATCCGAATCCTACCAGAACAATAAGAGCCAGTCCTACAGGATCGAAATGAACGAGCGGATTTAACGTCAGTCTGTTTGCGTTTTTTGCCGTCGGATCTCCGCACTTTAACGCTATATAGCCATGAGCTATTTCGTGTAAAATAATACTTATTCCCGCCGCAAGCGCCAACGCAAGCACGCATATTATTATTTCGGGCAAAGCTGCTCCGCTCTTTAACAAACTGTATAAAAACATATTAACCTCTCGTAAATAATATCAATTATTGTGAAAAAAGTCAAATAATATATACTTGTATAATATTTAATATAAAAGCAGTCGGAGGCAAAACCTCCGACCGCAAAGGAAAGGATATTTTATTTCAGCCGAGCCAGTTTCTCAATACCTTTTCGATTGAGTCGATAAAATTAGCTTTCTCGATATCTCTTACCGAATAAATATTGCCTTCACAGACCACTTTTCCGCTTTTATCCACGACAGTGACCCTGCCCAAAGGCGTTTCTTTGGAAATCGGAGCTACCGCGTTTTCAACCAGTTCGATATTAACGAATTCTTCGGTCGGGACGCCCTTTCTCGTAAAATATTTTATATCTCTGTCTACATACAACTCGATAGGCTCGTCCGTCGCCTTTTTTATCGTAAGATCGTTCGGTATAACGTCTCCTTTTTTTATAAGAGTTCTTACTTCATAGCTTGAAGACGCATAATTGAACATATCTGTCATTTCTTTGAATCTTACTTTACTGTTTTCGGCGCCGAGCACAACGGCGACAATTCTCATATCCCCGAACTTTGCGCTCGCAGCAAGACAATGCTTTGCTTCTTCCGTATATCCGGTCTTACCGGAATCACAGCTTTTATAAAATCTTACAAGCTTGTTCGTATTGACCATCTCGGTGATTCTTCCGTCGGGATGAACGTAATTTTCCATCCATATACCGGAATACTCGAAATATTTTTCATGTCCGAGAAGCTTGCGAAACATAACCGATACGTCCTTTGCGGTAGAATACTGCTCGCCCGAGTTCGGCAATCCCGTCGCGTTGCAAAAAAGCGTATTATTCATTCCGATTTCTTTGGCATAACCGTTCATTTTTTGCACAAAGCTTTCGATATTGCCGGAGATTCTTTCTCCAAGCGCAGTCGCTGCGTCATTTGCGCTGCAAACGGTAACGCCCTTAATCAAATCGCTTATAGTGTATTCTTCTCCGCTATCCAGAAACATCTGCGAACCGCCCATACCCGCGGCGTAATCGCTGATAACGATTTTTTCTTCGAGACTCAAATTACCTTTATCGATTTCATCGAACGCAATAAGCAAAGTCATTATTTTTACCATACTTGCTATCGGATACTTTTCGTCGGAATTTTTGTCAAGAATGACCGTTCCCGTATCATAATCCAACATATAAGCCGCTCTGGACGAATAGACCGACGCGTCAAAAACGCTTACGGAACCGGCAAACGCCGATTGTCCTATCGGAACGGCAAATAAGGTAACAGAAACAACCGCAAGAATTAAAGCTATTATAATTTTTTTCATAATTTCCCTCTCCTTGTCATTAGTTTTTTAATTAACTAAAAAATTATTCGGCGTTTATCGAAATATAATGGTAAAAATTATCAAAAGAAGCGAAGAGTATAATACGTTGAACAAAATAGCGCCTAAAAAATAGCGTTTGAACTCTTTCGTTATTCCGCAACACGCATATTTTAACGGAAAAACAGCCGTAATTTTTCCGCAGGGCAAATTATTCCAAATTACGCAAAGCAATTCAGCAAACAACCAAATATTGACGACAAAAAAAGGTATATACAATAATACGAGCAGAATCAATCCGCTCCAGCCGGCTATGCAAGCGATTACAGCCGATTTTACAATGCACTTAGTAAATAAAATAATAGTCAATACGTTAAAACAAAACGCTATTTTGTTAAACGTCAGAAGCAAGCACAAAAAATATCCGACTACCGTAAAAAATATTATTTTCAGATAAAAGAATACGAAATTAAAATCGCCGTCGGAAATTTCGATTATAATATTGGAAGCGTCTTCTCCGTCAATATCCGGAATAGCGCACAAAACTCCAAAAAACACTCCTACAATAACAGCTATGTAAATAAGTTTATTTCGCGTTACCGATTTTTTTATGCGTACAAACCAATCGGCAACGCGACGTCTGATATTTCCGAACATACTAAATTGTATGTCGTAATCCAAAATTTAAGAACGAAGCAAATCAAAACGAATCAAAGTTTTTCATCATCCATTGAGCGTAAATACCGTATCCTTTGCCGGGATCGTTTATAAATACGTGGGTAACAGCGCCGACAAGCTTATCGTTTTGAATTATCGGAGAACCGCTCATTCCCTGCAAAATTCCTCCCGTCGTATCTTTAAGACGCTTATCCGTTACTCGTATAACCATACTTTTATCCGCTACGTTATCCTGTTTTACGGCTTTTATTATCTCTATTTCATACAACTCCGGCGTATTTCCAGAAATCGTCGAGAGAATATGCGCTTTACCGGGGACGACGCTGTCCTTGTCCGCAATCGCTATTTCCGTCAACTCCGACGTATCGTAAGAGATATTTCCGTATATGCCCGTAGAATTATTTATAGAAAATTCCCCTATCTTAGCGGAAAAATCCACGTTGGAACGCAATTCTCCCGGGACGTTTTCACGCGGTTTATTGTAACCGGTTACCGTACAGTCGTAAATCGAACCTCCCGAATATATATCGCCGTATCCGTACTCGTCGGAAACAATATGCCCCAACGCTCCGAAACGTTTGTCCTTAGTAATCATAGTCAGCGTTCCCATGCCGGTAATATCGTTTTTTATCAGCATACCGATTTTCTTTGAATTTTGCGCAACGTCGAATGCCGGCACAACTTCTATTTCCTCAATATTTGCTCCTCTTTTTAACGAAACAATCACTTTGTCGGATGTTTGCACTTCGTCATTGAACATATTCAAGTCGGAGATGGACTTACCGTTTACCGCCACGATCAAATCGCCTTTTTTTATTCCCGCTTGCATTGCCGGAGAAAACGAACCGTCTTTTGACGTAACGTTTACTATCTCAGTTACTACAAAATATTGTGTGACGGCGCGTATTCCTATCGGCATACCGCCAAGGTACACGGTCTGCAAATTCTCATCGAGCGTCATTGCGTATGCAGTCGTTCCCAAACATAGACCGACAACGCTCACGGTGAAAAATATTAACAAGAGCGCAACCGACGGTAATAAATACTTTACTTTGATTTTCATACGTTCTCCTTGCATTCCTTTTTATCGTGCAACCGCACCGACATTTTATGTAAAAAAAGACTGCCACTTTATGACAGTCTAAAAATTTATTTATGAATTACGCAAAATTTTAGAATACTATTTTGCGTTTTTGCTCTTTTTATATTCGTTTGCCCATTTTTTT
>JBJFAO010000187.1:0-1804 GCA_051887955.1 Christensenellales bacterium | reverse complement strand
AATCGGCTTATTCCTTACAAAAATTCAATTCCGACTCGAAAGAAGATATCAAGGTAAGGGAAAAAGGCTGGTACGACGCTTTCGCAAGGAAAGTAAAGCTGATAAAGCTTACTACGACTTTCGATATAATTCTGACAGTTTTAGTAGTCGTAGCAACGGTTTTGTTGATAATTTATTTCAGGAAAAAACGCAAACCGAAGCATATAGACGGTATTCCGGAATACGTAAGGGAGATACCCGACGGGTGGAGCGCGGGTGAGATGGCTCCTCTGTATCATTATTACGGCAAATACGACGTAAGCGACGCTCTCAGCGCGACTATTCTCGAATTGTTCAGAAGAAAATTCATCGATATAAAAGTAGGAGAGAAGAAAAAACAGGCGGAAATCACCGTTCTTAACAGGGATACCGGCACGCTTGCTCCGCATGAAAAAATAACTTACGATATGTTGAAAGAGGTTTCGGGCGGCGCACCGTTTACGATGAAAACCTTCGAAAAACGTGCGAAAGCGGATTATAATCGCTATGCCGCGTATATCGAGAAATTCAAAAGCGCGTCGGGCGAAAAGACTCGTAGAGAAGGATATTATCCTCTCGAAAAAGACGATAAGTACGGCAAAAAGCAAACGGGAATAGCTTCTTTGTTTTTCGTCGCAATGATTTTTATCGTTTTTATTTCCTTCGTTTTCAGCACGTATTTATCGCATATTCCGATATCTATTTTTGCTCTTGCAATCGGAGCCGTAGCGTTGCTTGTCGCAAAGAAAAAACAAAAACAACCCCTTAACGAAAGGGGACAGGCGCAACACGATCGCTTCCGCGCGTTGGGTAAATTTATGTCGGAATTTTCCCTTCTCGACAGGCACGAGCTCCCCGCCTTGGTTTTGTGGGAAGAATATATGGTTTACGCCACCGCGATGGGAATTGCCGACAAGGTGTCCGAACAGCTCGAAATCGCATATCCGGAATACAAGAAAATAGTAGCTCAGGATACGTATTACGGTGATAGTATGCATACGTACGCTATTTTGTACCTGATGTTTCCGAGGGTGCGTATCGCTTCCGATTTTATGCTTTGCTCCGTTGTCAACGACGTAAGCAGGTCGGTAATAAATATGCAACGCAACGCCAAAATCGCCGCTTCCGCAAGAAAGCTTTCCGGCGGAGGCGGAGGCTTCGGCGGAGGGGGAGGAGGATTTTCCGGCGGAGGCGGAGGCTTCGGCGGAGGGGGCTCTCACGCAAGATGATTTTCCATTATTTACCCGAAAAAACGCATCGCGAAAAGCGGTGCGTTTTTGTCTTTTTTTTGCCCGGATAAATAATTGCGTATTGACGAAGTTTAACCTATTTCGTCGAAAAATCGGTTTCGGCGCGTAAAAAAATGAAAAAAATTGGGTGTTGCAATTTGCATTTATATATATTATAATAAACGAGTGAAATTCTGTGTGCGCATTCGTCTGTACTCAAAAGGTCGCTAACGTTCGTCGGATATCCGACGTCGAACCGCTTTCAGTCATGCGCGTTAAGGAGCGAAAAATGGAATTAAAACTTATTGCGGAAAGAATTAAGTGCTTGCGAGAGGATCTGGATATTTCTGTCAAAGAAATGGCGGAGCTTTGCGAAATAAGCGAAGAGAGGTATCTGGAATACGAAGAGGGCAACGTCGACTATACGTACAGTTTCCTGAACCGGTGCGCAACACGCTTCGGCGTCGACATATCGGAGCTTTTGACCGGTAGCAACGCCTCCCATCTCAAACTGTATGCGGTGGAAAGAAAGGGGCACGGACTCAGAGTGGACAGAA
>JBJFAO010000186.1:0-1806 GCA_051887955.1 Christensenellales bacterium | reverse complement strand
GTCAAGCCACGTAAAAATCTATATTGCTATACTCGGGATAAAACCTATCGGAAAACAGCCTTTTCAACTCCGCGTCGTTTACGTATACGCTTATCTTTATTCCGTCGAAAAACGCCTTTTCTCCGATATCGGGAAGAGCGTTCATTGCGAAAACGAAGGTCTTTAACGACGAGCATTTGTAGAAAGCTCCGCTCCCAATAAAGGCGACCGTCGAGGGAAGAAACGCTTCTTCTATCGCGGAACAGCCGTAAAAGGCGTTGCCTTCTATTCTCTCCGCGCAATCTATCCGGACGGTTTTTAACGAAACGCAGTTTTTGAAGGCTGACGACGGGATAACGGAGCCGTATATCTCGGCTCGTATCATTTCCGCGCAGTTTTCGTAAACGTTGTTCCCGTAGCTTATCCCGGCGGACATTTTCGCGGAACGAATTTTCGAATTTATAAAGGCATAGCTTTCCACAGTCGTCACCGACGACGGGAGAATTACGCCCTCTCCGGCGTAGTATGCGAAGGTTTTGCTCTTTACTACCGAATACGCGGATTCGTCGGCAAACACTATTTTCGCGCTCGTTCCGTAAAAGGCGTATTCCTCTATCTCCGATACGGAGGCGGGTATTCTTATTTCGGCAAGGAGGGTGGCGTCCTTAAAGGCTTCTTTACCTATTGAGGTTACCGTTTCGGGCAGAGACAACGTAGCCCCCTTGAACCCGGCGAAAGCGCCGTTGCCGACGGAATGATATTTTCCGCCGCTCTCTGTCCACGCCGATTCGTCCGAGGTCGTCTTTTCGGCGAAAGATATCTTTGCCTGAACGGAAGAAAACGCGCCGTAGCCTATCTCCTGCACCGTCACGGGAAGAACGATTTTCGTCAATCCGGAAAGCCCTGCGAAAGCGTTGCTCGCAACCGTCTCGAAGGTGCCGTTAGCCAAAAACAGCTCTTTCAGCGCATAGCGGAAATAGGAGTTGTCGCCGGCGTTCGTGCCGAAGAGGTAAGATACCGTTCCGTTCTCTCCGTCGCAATACACGGGCAAATCGAGAATTTCGAGCCCCTTGCACCCGTAAAAAGCGAGACTGCCGACCGAGCTTGCCGACGGGAAGACAGCGTAAAGCAAGGACGAACAACCGTAAAACGCCTCATCTCCTATCGCCGTAACCTCGTTTTTATATTCTATTCTTTTCAGATAGCTACAGTTTTTGAACGCGCCGTTATGAATAACCGTAGAGCAAGTTACGGTCACTTTAACTAAAGCTTCGGGTACCGAACCGCCGAAAATTGAGCTAAAAACTCCGTCCGAGCTCTCGTCGGATGACGTGCCTAAGAAAGGCAGACTGAGGCTTTGAAGTCCTTGCATGTTTTTCAATGCACCCGAGGATAGACTCTTTATGCTGTCCGGTAACGACAGCTCCGTTATTCCGTAATTATTATCGAACGCGCCGTTAAAAACGCTTTCGGTTCCTTCCGGCACGTTTACCGCCGATTCCATCCCCGTATAGCGCACGAGGCAATTTTTATCGTATTCGTAAATTTTTCCGTCGTAGACGTGAACGGTGACCGTTCCGAAATCGGGCTGAACGCCGATAAGAGAAAAATTGACTTCGTCCTTTAACGAGAGAGTTATTCCGCCGAAATCGTATCTGCCGACGTCGGTATGCTCTTCTCCTCCTATACAGGTAGCGTTGACGACGAGATATTTCCCCACCTCTCCCGAAGCTATCGGAAAAACGGGATTGCCCGTATACGGCAAAAAGCGACTTTCCACCGTCGCCGTCGACAAATCGACGGTCTTTTTAGCGAGGGTGAGAGTCA
>JBJFAO010000185.1:0-8515 GCA_051887955.1 Christensenellales bacterium | reverse complement strand
TGGCGGTCCAATCGGCAACAAATTCGTCTACCGTTTGCAGTACGCAGGCAGCAATAAAGAAAATCGCGGCGACCGCAAAGGATAAAAAATCTTTTTTCTTCGACTTCGTAACGTCCATTACCGTTGCACCCCTTGCCCTTCGCCTGTCGTCGCCTTGCCCGTGCGCAAAAATTCCACTACGTCGCATATGTCGCAGTCGAGATATTCACAAATACGAAGCAGCGTTTCCATAGAAACCGGTTCTTCTTTATAGAGCTTCGTGAGGGTGTTCGGCGCCATTTCCACCGCCTTTCTCAATTCCGAGCCGCTAATTTTTTTATCGATCAGTAATTTCCATAGCTTTGAATAACAAATTTTGCGCATTGCGTCCGTCCTTCCTGCTTTTTCGTTGCATACTCTTTTAACTTTTGTTCGTTAATTATAACACGGTTTTCCCATAAAAACAATAGTGTATCTAACTATTTTTAGAAAAACTCTTATATATATGCGATTTTTAATTATCAAAAGCGCGCATAAAGGAATAATGCGCAGAGACCGTAATAAAGTATCCTGAACCGACTTCGTCCGCGCCTCGCGTCGGTAATTTTCGTTTGTTTTTACTCCCCTGTAAATTATCAAAAAACCGCGAAAATTATCGCGGTTTTACTTTCATATTTACAATATACGGATACGACCGATTGTCAGGTTATCCACCTTATTTCGCCGACGGTAACGGCTCCGTTTTCGTCCTTATAAAGGTGCATTTCACCCCATTTGCCGTCCCTTTTTACACGGCATTCGCCATTGATTACAGGCGTACCCGCGTCGAAAATGAATTCGGTCACGGCTTCGCCGTCGGTATTGACGTAACCGCATTTTTCCCTTTTGAATACGCAAGCGTATCCCTCCGAAAAAGACGTCGCGCAGTCGTAGACTATCGGAACCACGATTTCTCCCTGCCTGTTGATAAATCCAAATTTTTCTTCTTTTTCAACGCAGCACAAATCCTCTTTGAAATTAAACACTTCGTCGTAAACGGGTTCGACGACCTGCTTATTGTTTCTGTCCTTAAAGCCCCATTTGCCGCCGCGGTTTACCTTGACGTATACGTCAGGCTCTTCCTTTACGGGTACGACTTTAGGTCTCGGAGGTTTCGGCGGAAGAGTAGTCATCACAAAATCGTCGCATACTCCGTATTTATCGCGCGATTTGTTTTTGCATGCGGACGGGTTTGCCGCTTTGTTTTCCTTATCCTTTTTCTCGACGTTCGGCTGAACCGCCGTTTTCTCCTCCTGCGGTTTTTGCTCCTCAGTGGGTTTGATAAAAACTTTTTTCGCTTTCAGAGCGTTCTTTACGTCGAGAAGATTTTTTTTGTTAAACGTGTGTATACGGTAAAAATCCTTTTCTTCCCGCACGGCAAGGTCCCTTATCGTCTTTAATCCCGCTCCTTTTAACAATTCTGCCGTTTCCGCACGCAATCTGAGAGCGTCCACGGACTCCGCCAATACTTCGGCGGGGAAAGGCGGATTATAATCGCTTTTTACTTGCGGTTTTTTATTTCTGAAGCGTCTGTTTGCCATATACCGTTCCTTGATTTCTCTCTCCGCCGACAAGCGGAGAGAGAACGATTATTTAAGATTTTACTTTTCCCACGGGAAAACGTAGCTCAGTTTCAGATCGTCGCGAACCTTGCTCATTTCTTTCTGAACGGCTTCGTTTATAGGTACTCCGCTATCCTTTCTTTCCTGCCATACGTTCCATTCTTTTTCGCCTGCGGAATAAATATGGTCGCAACCGGGAGCCTTCTTGGAAGCGCGTACGGAGCGGATGATGTCCCCCGCTTTCTTACGGCAGATATCCTCGCCGAGGAAGTGGTTGGTATCGATGGCGATAAAGAAATGTCCGAGATGATACGGTACTTTTTCTCCCTTCTCGTTGGTACCGTTGAGGGCTTTGCCGTAAATACCGTCCTGCAATACCGCGGAAAGAAGCTCTACTACCATCGCGTATCCGTATCCTTTATATCCGCCCAAAGCTTCTCCTATACCTCCGAGCGTGGTAAGAGCGGCGGTGCCGTTGCGGATTTTTTTCAACGCGACTCCGGCGTCTCCTTCGACGGGATTGCCGTCGATATCTATTATCGTGCCGGGATGAACCGGTTCTCCGATTCTTTCGTAATACTCTACCTTACCGTTCTGGGTAATGGAAGTAGCGCAGTCGATAAGGAAATCGAAATCCTCGTCGGTAGGTATACCTATGGTAAGAGGATTGGTACCGAACATACCTTCGACGCCGAAGGTCGGAGCGACGGAAGGACGAGCGTTGGTACCGGTGATACCGATACAGCCTTCTTTGCAAGCCATGGTGGGATAGTAACCGGCTATTCCGTAGTGGCAGGAGTTGCGTACGACTACCATACCCATACCGTACTCTTTAGCTTTCTTTATAGCGAGCTTCATGGATTTGTATCCGATAACCTGTCCCATTCCGTCGTGTCCGTCCACGACAGCCGTGGTGGGGGTTTCTTTGATAATCTCGAAATTGGTAACCGGGTTCTGTATTCCTGCGTTTATACGATCTATATAAATGGGTTTGAAGCGGTTGCAACCGTGCGATTCGATACCGCGCCTGTCCGATTCGAGCAAAACGTCGGTACAAATTTCGGCGTCCTCGCGGGGTACTCCCACTCCTACGAAAGCGTCGGTGATAAAGTCTGTCGCTGTTTTCCAGTCTAATACAACTTTCGGCATAAGAAAAAATCTCCTTCTTATTAAATATAAAATAAATTTACGGTTATTATAGCAAATTATATAATAGCGGTCAAGCATATCGCAAAAAACGCCTCTTAAAAAACGGCGCGAGCTCGACCTTACGCAAAAAAACCGTGCACAAAAGCACAGTTTCCATAGGGATTAAAATGAATAAATTTAGGGAACTCGGTTTCTTAGCCGAGTTCCATTTTGCTTGCACTAAGCAACTTGAAGTTTTATTGCTTTATTCTCCAAATATCTTACCGACAAATAATAATTTAGCGGTGAGTAAATCCTGAAATATTTTCTAAAATCAACACATTTTTAAAATCTTGTCGTTCCGTTTCTCTTTTGCGGTTGGTATAATAAAGTCACAATAAAAATAACCGAAAAGGAGAAAAAAAATGAACACAGACAGAATCTATGCAGAATCCATAGCAAAGGAGTACGCTCCCAAGGACAGCTCCAAAATTGTAGCGCTTCGAAAGCTCGACAGAAAGGCAAAGTTGCCGGCAACCATTTTTACCTACACGTTCGGAATAATTTCAACGCTTGTATTAGGCACGGGAATGTGTCTTGCAATGCAGGTCATCGCCGGCGGTATTATCGGTATGGCGATCGGTATTATCGTAGGCATTATCGGTTTGGCTGGATGCGGAGTGAACTATCCTATCTACAAGAGAATGCTTGAAAACGGTAAAAAGAAGTATGCTTTTGAGATTGTGGAGCTTGCGAGAGAAATCAGCGAAGAGAAATAAGTATTTGCGGAGGGCGGTCGTATGAATAAAAACGAAAGTAAATACTTTAACACAGCAATCAAAATGGACGAAGCCCTCATTGCGCTTCTCGAAAAAAAAGACTTTGAATATGTCACCGTCAAGGAGATATGCGATACGGCAAGGGTGAACCGCTCCACCTTTTATCTGCATTACGAGAACACGTCGGATTTGTTGAGGGAAACTACGCGTTATATCATTGACAAACACCTTTCCTACTACAAGATAGACGAGCAACGCATATCTCCGCAATTTGAAACTTGTAAAAGTGAGGAACTATTATTTATCTCAGATGAGTATCTTATACCGTATTTGACGTTCATTAAGGATAATCAGCGATTATTTAAAGTATCTATAAAACAATTTCATTCATTGAACATGGATGAAGTGTATGTAAATATGTTTGAGCATATCTTTAACCCTATACTCGCCCGATTTTGCGTTCCTAAAGAAGAACGTCCCTATATGATAAAATTCTATTTGTCAGGCGTAGTTGCCATTGTTATGGAATGGCTCGACAAGAATTGTTCTGACGATATGAAAATCGTTATCAAAGTCATCACCGATTGCGTAACGGGCGAGAGAAAATTACATGAATAGAACTTTAAAACTCTCTCTCGCAAGCCTTATATTCAACATAGCGTTCGCAATTTATCATCTTGCGTTGGGATTGTTTACACGTTCGTGGTGGCTTTTAACACTCGGCTTATACTACTTGATTTTAAGCGTTGTGCGCTTCGTTATATTACGCTCCAAATCTAAAGAGCGTGACATAACTAAGTTTACGGGTTGGATGCTGATAATACTGTGTATCCCTCTTGTCGGAACCGTTATACTCTCGGTAGTGCGGAACAGGGGACAGGAGCTTTATAAAATTGTAATGATAGCAATGGCGGCGTATGCCTTTATCAAGATTACTATTGCGACAATAAAGCTCATTAAAGCTCGTCACAGTACATCGGCAACACTTATCGCACTGAGAAATATATCCTTTGCGGACGCCTCCGTTTCATTGTTCGCATTGCAACGCTCTATGCTCGTATCGTTTGATGAAATGCCCGAATCGAAAATAGCGATTATGAACGCTACTCTCGGTTTCGCCGTGTGCGTGATTGTATTTCTGCTTGGTTTAAATCTGGTAAAAAAATAAGAACACGTTATTTTAATTGTAACTTGACAGATTATTAGTTGTAATATTGTTGAATCTTGTGCGAAATACTTTTAAAAGTATAGCACACTATACTTAGCAAGGTTAAGTCGGGTGTTTTTCGGAGCAAAAACCAAAAGGACAGCAAGAAATCTTGTTATCCTTTTGCGTCGTTTAATAATCCCTATGGAAACCGCGGACAAAATCCGCGTATTTATTATAAGTAAAGCGTAGCGTATTTATTACGAAAACGTAGCGGTGGTGACGGTGCCGTCTATCCACGCGTCGATCAATCCTTTCACGTCGCAATTCATGGCCTTGTTGAAATTCCCGACGAGAGAATCGGCGTCGCTCCATCGAAAATAGTTGTCGGCGACGTAACCCTTTACAGCCTTATTGAAACGGGAGGCTCCCGCCGTCTCGAACAGGTTTTTGAACATTAAACTCGATTTGTAATAGACAAGCATCGAATAAGCGTATTCGCTGTATTGATAAATGCTTCCGTCGATAGCGAGGTTTGCCTTTTCTCCGCGCATTTTTTGCAGTTTTTCATAAGAAAAGTAGGCGTTTTCTATAGCTTTCATTCCCTCTTTATACTTCCCTTCGTCGCCGTTGAGAAGATAAAAATACTCCGTCATAAACGTCGTTATGCCTTCGTCCAGATACGGCGCGTTCACGTTATCGCTGCCGACAATATTGTAAAACCATTGATGTACGGTTTCGTGAACTACGGCTTTTTCCTTATCCGTAGCGTCCGACGAAATAAAGCTCATCCCCGAAAATTCCATTCCGTCGGCGACGAAAGGAGTTTCCGCAAGAACGTAAGTATCGTAAGGATAATCGCAGAAATTATCGGAAAAAACCTTGATTACGTCGGAAGCGAGAGCTCCGTAATCGCTGTCGCCCGTCGAAAAATATTTTACGGTAACGCCGTATTTTTCGGTAGTCTTTACGGTATATTTTTCACTCGCGACAAAAGCAAAATCGCGCATACGCTTTTCGCTTGCCGTAATCGTCTTTTTTCCGTCGGCAACGGTTTCCGTCACGTTTCCCGGACAAGCCACCGTCATATTTTCCGGCACGGTTATACGCACGTTAAAATCCGCTACGTCGCTCATAACGGGGTCGCCCACGTAAGAAAAACTGTCCTTTCTGAATTCGTCGTCGGAAAACACCGCAAGCTGGGGATAAAATCCGCTGACGTTGTAAAATCCTTCGCTCTTACCCAAACGCAAGGAGCATTCCGGTAGCGTAACCTCGTATTTTATGTCCACTACTCTCCTTTCGGATATCTGCGCGGAAGGCACGGGCACCGTCATATAGTATCCGTCGTCGTCGATTGTAAACGACGTCTTTTCTCCGTCTACCGACACCTCTTCGACGGTAACGGCTCCGTATGCGGGAAGTTTTTTTACGTAAGCTTTGTGAACGGCGTTTTCCGAATACGCGTTCGGCGCAAGTAAAAATACAAGCTCGCTCAACCCCTCTTTATAGCCGTTTACGACGGTCGTTCTTTGCTCGCAAACGAGTTTTTCAGAAGTAAAATCTACCGTAATATCGTATTCTGTACGATTATCCTCTACCTCGGCTTTTTCGCAACCGAACGCCAGCAAAGCAATAACGCACATTAACGCAATGATAAAAATTCTTTTCATAAAACCTCCGAAGCATACGGGATACGGTATTGTCGAAAGGCTGAAAATATGATAATTTTTACTAATTATTTACCCGACTGTCACAGCGCGAAATTTCGTAAAGCGTTGACAAAGAAAAATATATATATTAAGCTAAATGCATAAAACAGCTCATAATTTTCCCCCTTATCATATAGTAAGAGAGTCTTGAAAATTTTTCAAGACTCTCTTGCTTTTTATCAATATATGATTTATTTTATAGTTAAAATCCGAAAAAGGTTATTTTTTAGGCAAGATTTTTATTTCGCCGTTAAACAATCTGTCGAGAGTAAGTCTGTCCGAAGCGGAAACTTCGTTTTTGTCGGATGTATTGCGAACGCATAAAAATTCATATTTTTCACCCGACACTTCGTTTATGAGAGTCTGCATATATTGCTTATTTTCGTTTTGATTGAGTATTTCCGACATCGCCGCGTCGGGCGTCCTCACGATAAACTTTTTATCCTGAATGACGCAATCCGTGTTTTCCGTCCCCTGCACCGCCATTTTCAGCATAAATTTATCGCTGTCGTTAAGGCGCGTGGAAACCTCCGCCCATATCGCGTTGGCTTTATAGGCGTCGCTGTCCGCTCCGGGCATATCGTCGGTGAATACTATTTCCACCTCTTTTTCCGCAATATTGCTGAGAATCTCGTTGACGTCGGTCTTTTTTTCCGTCGGCTCGGTTTTCTTTTCGACAACGGGCGCTTCTTCCGCAAAAACCACGCCGTTTTTTTCAATGTCGGCAAGTTTTTTTTCAAGCGTGCGTATCCTTTCGGCGAGACCTTCGTTAGTCGCGTCGGTAACGAGTTCGCAGGCTCTGACGACCGCCGTTTCCATCACTATTTTCGGTTGCGTCGAATAGCGCATTTCGCTTTCGAGAGCGCACATTAGGTCGGCTATTCTGGCTATGCGGTAGTTCGAGTACCCGTCGATACGCTTCAAAATAAGCTCGGCGTCGTTCGGAGTAAGCCCGTCGGGAATAAGCCCGGGTACGTTTTTTATGTTGAGCATATTTATAAAATACGTCGCCAAATCCCTGGATAAGGTATTCCTGCCCGAGGAAAGCAAATTGCCGGTAAGGCGCAAAGCTTTGCCGCAGTCCCCGTCCAATATCGCGCCGGCAAGCTCGTCTAAGGTAACGAAATTGGTCGCGCACGTTACGTCCAGCGCGTCCTCGTAAGTAATCTTGTCCCCACCGTAAGAAAGACACATATCGGCAAGAGACAGGGCGTCTCTGACGCTTCCTTCTCCTCCCGCCGCGATGACGGACAAAGCGCGTTCGTCGACAGGCACACCCATTTCGGCAAATATCCTTTTCAGGAGCCCGACAAGCTCGTCTCTCTCCACGAGACGAAAATCGAAACGCATACATCTTGAAAGAATGGTCTGAGGCAATTTTTGCACCTCAGTAGTGGCAAGTATGAAAATAACGTGTTCGGGCGGCTCTTCGAGAGTTTTTAACAGCGCGTTGAACGCCGCCGCGCTAAGCATATGCACTTCGTCGATTATATACACCTTGTATTTGCCGACTACCGGGCGGTACTGTGCGTTTTCTTTCAATTCTCTTATTTCGTCAACGCCGTTATTGCTCGCCGCGTCGATTTCGATTACGTCGATATTGGCAGGTTTTTTCAGTTCCCGACACACTTCGCACACCCCGCACGGAGAGCCGTTCTGTGGATTGAGGCAATTAACCGCGCGAGCGAAAATTTTGGCGCAAGACGTTTTGCCGGTACCTCTCGTGCCGGTGAACAGATAGGCGTGTCCCACCCTGTCGTTTTTTATCTGATTGGTCAAAGTCCTGACTATGTGATTTTGTCCGATTACTTTATCGAAAGAGTCCGGACGAAACCGTCTGTAAAGAGAAACGTATTCCATAATTTGTATTATACCCCAACCGTTTGCAAAAATCAACGGATAAAAACCTTTCCGACGGACACAATCCATAATACAAGGAGGTTATTATGACAGATAAAGATATTCCCGAAATAAACTCATATTACAAGTGTACCGTTTGCGGATTTCTTTACTCGGGCGCGTCAGCCCCTTCGTGTTGTCCGAAATGCGACAACGACAAATTCAGAAAGACCGCGAAACGATAAAAACGTTTTTGCTTAAACGAATAGAAAAGCGCGGATATACTCCCGCGCTTTTGCCGTTCGATATGTAAAACGACTCTTTTCTCCG
>JBJFAO010000184.1:0-1830 GCA_051887955.1 Christensenellales bacterium | reverse complement strand
TCCAAAGAAATTATTTTTTTTATGAGTTCGTCGCATTCGACCGTTTTTTTATCTTGAGGGAAAGCTACGTCTTCGCGCACTACGGCAAGAATATCCTCGTCGGCTACGTTTTCGTTTCCGCTGATTTCCACTCTCGTTATCGCGCGAGAATAAAACACCGAGGCGATAACTCCGAAAATAAGTCCTATATAAAGACCGACTCTCAAAACGTTTTTGCGTATTTTTGTCTTTAGCCCGCCCTCCTTAACCACCGTATATTCTCGCCCCGCGTCGGAAAGAATATTTTTAGCTCTTTCGGTATCTCCGCCGTAAAGAGTAAAAAAAACGAAATCTCCCTTTTCCTTTATATCGATGAGAGTCACGCCGCCGTTGCAAAGCAGAGTCGTTATCGGACGGAGCCTACCCTTGACTTTTATTCTGCTACTCATCGGCGACCTCGCAGGAGCATACCTTTCCTTTTATATACATCTCGTCTTTGCTTATAGCCACGACGTTCAACTCCTTTCCGCGTATATGAAGCGTCTTCTTTTTGAATTTCACCGTTATTTCTTCGGGAGAATACCCCCTTATCCCTCCGTGTCCCTCTATATGGACGCCTTTAAGGTCTATCACGGTTATTTTTGCTCCCACCGTTTCTTCGGGCAAACCAAGCTTTAACAGAATTTCATTATAAAAACCGCTCATAATTCTATTTTATGAGCGGTTTTGTTTTTAATGATTGCGCGCGTTTATTCAGTTCTGTTTCGTCCTCAGTTTTTTCAAAACCTCGACAAAATAATCGGGAAGCGGCGCGCTGAAAACCATTTCTTTCCCCGTCGAGGGATGAATGAAGGTAAGTCTGTAAGCGTGTAAAAGCTGACCGCTCAATCCGAACGAGTCCTTATTGCCGTACAAAACGTCCCCGACGACGGGATGATTTACGTATTTTGCATGGACTCTTATCTGATGCGTTCTGCCCGTTTCCAGCCGAAACATAACGAGAGTATACGAGCCGAAACGTTGGAGTACTCTGTAATGCGTAACCGCTCTGCGCCCGTTTTCGTCTACCGCCATTTTTTTGCGTTCTTTTTTGCTTCGCGCAATCGGTTTGTCGATAACTCCGTCGTTTTCCTTAACGTTGCCGTGCAGCAAGGCAATATAATATCTTCCCGCCGTCTTTTTTTCTATCTGTTCCGCAAGCGAGCGATGCGCGACGTCGTTTTTCGCAACGACGAGCAATCCCGAAGTATCCTTGTCCAGCCGATGGACTATTCCCGGTCTCAGGACTCCGTTGATTCCGCTCAGATCTTTTATCCTGTATACGAGCGCGTTGACCAGAGTGCCGTCGGGCGTCCCCTCGCAAGGGTGAGTCACCATGCCCTGCGGTTTGTTGACGACCACAACGTCGGAGTCTTCGTAAACTATTTCTATCGGAATGTTTTCTCCCTCCGCGCTCGCCTGAATTTTATCGGGTACGGTAACGGTAATCTCTCCTTTGACCTTTTCGCCGGCTTTTTTTATCGGTTTTCCGCCGACAGATACGCTGCCGTCCTCTATCAACGAGGCTATCCTCGAACGGGTAAATCCCGTCTTCGCCGACAGAAAAACGTCGGCTCTTTCCGTCCCGTCCGAATTAAACGTAAAAATATCCATATTCTCCGTTATTTTTCCTCTTCTGCGCCGCTTTCATCCCCGTTCCGAGACGTTTCATTCTCATTTTCGGGCTCGACGACTGCGTTTTTTTCTGCGTTTACGCCGTTTTCGCTCGCCTCGTAGGACTCCGCTTCGTCAATAAGCTTCTTTATCCTGTCGGCTTCGGCTTTTTCTTCCTTTACCTTACGCGATTTTTCC
>JBJFAO010000183.1:0-8656 GCA_051887955.1 Christensenellales bacterium | reverse complement strand
GCCCCCTCCGTTTAGCCGGCAAGTATGTCCCTCATTTCGCAAAACGCCGACGATAAATTCTCTATTCTGCCCGCGACGTCCTCCCTGTCTCGGTTTACGACCGTTCGCATGGCGTATCTTCCGACGTATCCCTGTCTGAACAAACAGGTGTTTTTTAACGCTTTTTGCGGAATAAAGCATCCGCACAGCACTCCGGCGCAAAACGGAATTAAAGAATATACGTCAAAAAAACCGCCGAAAAACACAGAAGCGAGCAAAAACGCTCCGCACGCCGAAATCGCGCAAACGGGCAGCTTGCTTTCGCCCGTCCCCGAAACGACGAGAGCGGCTACCGAAATCGCGCACATCGAAAGGGCTTCGCCGCTGCCTATAGACGCCCCTATCGCGCTTGCGATACCGAACGGAAGAAGAACTTTTTTTGCGCCGCGCAAAAAAATCAAAGCGAACCCTATCGCAAAAAAATACGGTTTCACGTTAAACAATTCAAGCGAGCCTATCCCCACGCTCGTCAGCGCGACGAGTATTCCCATACAGAATACTTCGCCCGACGACGGTTTGTAGCGCAATCCTCTGACGAGAACGGGATAAGCTCCGATAATCCCCACGTAGCCCGTCGCCAACGCGATTGCCACGGAAAGAACGACGCGCAAAATCGCATATTGTCCGTCGAAATTCAAGCCGACGTAAGGCGCCATAGACAGCGCGCTCAACAGCGCGGTTTCCTCAAAAGAATATCGCAATTTTTTACCCCTGTGAATAAAAAAATCGATAACGTACAAAACGACCGCTCCGCTCGCATAAACGACGCCCCGCAAAGAAAAAGCGACCAGACATTCCATTATGAAAAAACAAGGCAGAGAAATATAAATCTTTTCTCTGCAGAACAAAACGGCGAACAAAAAGCCTATCCCCGCGCCGTACAATCCGAGCGATTTTTCGGCAAGGGCAAGCGCGCCGAATATCGACAAATACGCCGCGTATTTCAATACAGTCTTTTTTACCATAAAGTATTTCCTCGGAACAATAATAACACGAATTATATGCCGAAAATGCGCGTTTTTGTTGATTTTTTGACGATTTGTCGCGTTTTTTGCTCATGCAAAGCCGACGGACAAAGCGTCGGTCGTTAAAATATGCACCCTTAAAAGCCTTGTAGCATAAATATGCGTATGAAAAATTTATCCGGCGTAAGCATAGTTTATCTCGCGACGGCAATTTCCGCAGAGCTCGAAAAATCCTTCGACCGCGCCGAGCTGTCGAAAATACGCACGCTTTTAGGTTTGATTTGTCAGAATCTTTCGATAATTATCAATCAATGAACCGACTTTTTCTGCTTTTCAAGTCGTTTTAATTGTTTTTCGAGACTGAATTGTCTCTTATCCAGATAAGCGTCTATCTTGCGACGCAACCACGCCGTAACGTTGAGCATTATTATAAACCACGGCAGAACTATAACGGCTATTACCGTCAAAGCCTTCGTCATAGTCACGGTTATATCCGTCGACAACCCGAACCAGTCGGCGAGACTGATATTTACAAAGGGCAAAGTAACGAAGTGGCACGCTACGAATATAGCCACCACGCACGCGTACAGAACGACGTGCACGGCATTGAAGGGCAAGCACACCTTAAACAGATAGACGAAACCGACGAAAGTAGTCACGATAACGTACATCGTCGTAAGCTGCTCGTCCGTAAACGACGGTACGAAAAATTGTTTTGTGGCAAGCACGAGAAGAATACCGATAACAACCATAATCGCCCCCGGGAGCGCGTTGCACAAGACTTTTGACAAGAACCTGCCCGTAACCCGTTCGCCGTTCGGTTCGAGGGCGAGCACGAAAGAAGGTATCCCTATAGTCACCATTCCTATAAGGGTAAGCTGGGTAGGCTCGAAAGGAAGCGCCGAAGGAATAATAAGGAATATTAGGGCTAAAAGAAAATTATAAATAGTCTTTACCAAAAACAGCGAAGCGGAGCGTTCGAGATTGTTTATCGACCGTCTGCCCTCCGCCACGACCTTAGGCAACGAAGCGAAATTGCTGTCCAAAAGCACGAGACTTGATACGTTTTTCGCCGCGTCGGAACCGCTCGCCATAGCTATCGAGCAATCCGATTCCTTCAACGCGAGCACGTCGTTTACGCCGTCTCCCGTCATGGCTACGGTATGTCCGCCCGCCTTCAACGCCTTTACCAAAGCAAGCTTTTGCTCGGGCAAAACTCGACCGAAAATTGTATTTTTTTCGGCAATTTCTCTCAAATCTGCGCCTTTTTCAACTGTACTCATATCGATAATATCGTCGCAGTCGCTAAGCCCGGCTCTTATTGCCACCGACCTTACGGTGACGGGATTGTCGCCGGATATTATTTTCAGATTGACGCCCTGTTCGCGGAAAAATCTCAGAGTATCGGGAGCTTCCGCTCTTATTTTGTCGGTTATGAAAATCAAGCCCTCCAGCCGCAGCCGCGACGGAAGCTCTTTGTTTGAAAATCCGTATTTGGAAGAGGCGACGGCAAGCACCCTATACCCCCTGTCCGCCATTTCGTTGCAGATTTCTTTGACGTTGCCGTTATCGAGGTCGAGTATAAACTCCGGCGCTCCGAGAACGTAGCTCCTGCCCCCGAAATATGCTCCGCTCCATTTTCTCACCGAAGAAAACGGTATCGTGGTCTCCGCTTTTTCCGTCGCGCCGTAATCGCTGACGTAGCGGCGTATAGCCAATGCGGTGGCGTTTTCGTCCTGCGTTGCCTCGACGAGATTTTTGATAATCTGTTTCAATTCGTCCTCAGACAAGCCTTTTCGCGGCTTCAGTCCGTTCACTTCCATTTCTCCGCTCGTAATGGTTCCCGTCTTATCCAGACACAACACGTCCACTCTTGCGAGCGTTTCCACGCAGTACATGTCCTGCGCGAGAGTCTTGTGGCGGGCAAGTCGCATTACGCTTATACAAAAAACCGCGCTCGACAGCGCCGCAAGCCCGTTGGGGATCATTCCCACCAGCGTACCGACGGTGTTGACTACCGTCCCGTTCAAATCTCCGCCCTGCAATAAATATTTTACGCAAAACAGAGCTATTCCCAACGGCAAAATAATAATCGCCATGACTTTGACCACAAGCATGAGAGAACGCCAAATAGCGGAATTCGGCTTCTTGAAATACTTGGCTCCCGCAGATATTTTCATCGCGAAATTGTCGAGTCCTATGTGCACGACGCGAGCTTTGGCTTTGCCCGAAACGACGCAGCTGCCGCTCATCACCTCGTCCCCCTTACGCTTGCTTATAGCGTCGGGCTCTCCCGTAATCAACGACTCGTTGACTTCTATGCCTCCGTCTATTATCACCGCGTCGGCGCATATCTGGTCTCCCGCCGAAAGTATCGTTATATCGTCGAGCAAAACGTCCTTTACCGCCACGTCCTTTTTCTCTCCGCCGCGGAGCACCTTCACCTTGGGCGCGGAAATAAGAGACAGCTTGTCCATCGTTCTCTTCGCTCTCAGTTCCTGAATTATTCCTATAAGAGCGTTGATAATAACCAGCCCCATAAAGCCGAAATTCTTTATCTTGTTGGTCTCGAAATCCTCGAAAAATACGAGAATAACCGCCAATAAAACGAAAATAAAATTAAAAAACGTGAAAATATTGCCGAATAAAATCTGCGCCACGCTCTTTGTGCGTACGGTTTGCTCTCCGTTTATTTTGCCTGCCGCAATTCTTTCTTTGACCTGTTCTTCGCTAAGTCCGTCCGAAATATATCTTTCATCCTCTATAAAATCCGCGCAAACGCCGTTCCCGTCGTCGGGAACGGCGGTCACGGTTTCGGGCGATTCTTCGCAAATAAGTTCGGATTTTTTCAGCTTCTTCATACGTTTATTGTATCACACCGCAATCTTTATTACAACGCATTTTTAATCGTTTTTTATGCGGGTAGCGCAATAACCGACAAATTACGCAACCGATCGCCCTATATCCGGCACGAACACACGATGGCAAATATGGCAGCTATCGCTAACGGCTCGGCGCAACAGCACCTCTGCCTCTCGCAACAAGGCATTCCGGTATTCCTGCACGGACAACAATCGCAATCCTCCCGCCTACGGTCGAAGCACGTTTCGCAATCGTCGCAAAGACGACCGCGGTCAAATCTCCCGCAGCCGAAACAGCCTCCGCCCGTCTGCCTGTAAAAGTCGTTCATCTTTCCTCCTGCGTATACTACATTCTATGAAAAAAGACTTCCCCTGTTTCCTTTCCGACAAAAGGAAAGCCCGACTTTCGTCGGACCTTCCGTCATTTCGATAATTCTTTTTTCAGCGTCGTTAATTACGCCTCTTTTGTGAAAGTAACGTTGCTTAACCACTCGCCGTATTCGTCGCTCACCTTCATCGTGCCGTCGTTTTGCAATACGCAAGTCATAGTTTCGTAATATCCTCCATGATAAAACGTCGCAGTCTTTCCGTCGGCAGAAACTTCGTACGTATACGGACCTCCCGCGTATGCTCCCGTTACGGTAACCGAACCGTTTCCGTCGAACGCAAAGGCGCCGCTCGAATAGCTCCAGGTTCCGGCAAAAGCGTCGAGAGATTCTTCCTCAGCCTCTTTTGTGAAAGTAACGTTGCTCAACCAATCGCCGTATTCGTCGCTTACTTTCATCGTGCCGTCGTCCTGCAATACGCAAGTCATCGTTTCGTAATATCCTCCATGATAAAACGTCGCGGTCTTTCCGTCGGCAGAAACCTCGTACGTATACGGACCTCCCGCGTATGCTCCCGTTACGGTGACCGAACCGCTTCCGTCGAACGCAAAGGCGCCGCTCGAATAGCTCCAGGTTCCGGCAAAAGCGTCGAGAGCAGCTCCGGGATTAGTCTTACTGAGTTCGATACCCTCGTAAGACGTTGCGGCGCAATAATACCACTTGCCTGCGTATTCATCCGAGCATTCATATACGCTGTAATCTTCGCCGTTTACCTTAAAGTTGTACGTAATTCCGAAATAATCGCTGGTATTGTAATCGGTAGCGAGGACTCCGCCTACGGTCAGCGTCTTCTCGGTAATAACGACTTCGGTACCGTCGTCAAGATACCAGGTGCCTACAACTTCTTCGGGGAATGCGAAGGGTTTTTCCGTAGCGACATAAGTTACGGTCTTAGTGGTGTAAGTATATTCTTCGTAAATATCGTCGTAAGCTTGTACGCAATTGTGCTCGATGGTTATTCCGCCGCTGACGAGTTTGATAACGTAATCTACGTACATATCGGTATACCCTTCCGCCGCGTCTTCGTCTTTGGCGTTCCAGCTGAGAACGGTGCCGTTCCAGTTCGAGGAAAGTTTTTTGCTGTAACCGTTAGCCAAAGTAATATATGCGTTGTCGTCGCTTTCAACGGTGATTTCTACGTGCTCTTCGGCATTGCCGTCAACCGCATAATATCCTACGAAATCTTCTTCATGCGTATTTAATGTGCATCCTTCCTTGACAAATATTTTGCTTTCGTCGTTTTTAAGCAACACGTTGCCGCCCTCTTCGATGCTATAAATACCCCTTACGCTACTGTTGTTAATTTCGGTGATATCGAAGGTTCCGTCTATCGCATAGCATCCGTCGTATACAGACTGGCTATAAGTGGACTTGTACACATATCTTACGCCGCCGAATCCGTCTACGATAAGAGTGTAATTGGAATTGCCGTACTGATTGTAAACGCTTGCGTATCCGTCGGAAGTCAACACCGTATAAGTCATGTTGTCCTTAAGATATTCTATTCCTTCCAAAATCGAACCGTCCGCTTCGAGAACAATCACTTTGCCTCTTGCGTTGATATAGTAAGAATAAGAATCGCCCGTCTTGGCAAGGGTGCAGGTACCGAAACCGTCTACGGTTACTTCGCCGTTGTCACCGGTATAAGTTCCTCTTTCCTCTCCGGCAAGAACAAAGGTACCGTCAGTACCCGCAGCTTCGGAGGTAAGAGGAGAAGCCGCTTTCGTTATTTTAATTACCACAGGGATTCCGCCTTCGTAATTTACCGTTACTATCTCGTTCAACGCGAGCGTACCATCGACGAGAGCCGTATGCGCAACTTTATTGTCGTCCACGTAGACGTAAGAAACGGAAGCGCCCTTCTTGAATGCATGCAGATAAAAACCGTCGGCACAGTAGTAAGTATATACTTCTTCCGCGTCCTTGAAATAAAGTCCCTTGTAAGAATCATCGCCGGTCATTACCATATATTCGTCCTGATTAACGGTTGCCGTCAGGTGCTTGATAGCTCCGCTGCTCGTGAGCTTTACGTCAAAGTGATAGACGATTTCTCCGTTTACGGTCTCAGTCCAGAACACGCCGTACTTCAAAGCGGAAGTTCTGAAATGAGAAATGATACCGTTATCCTGAACCACGAAATACTCGGTGCGGCTCTTGTAATAGGTTGCAGCCATACCGGTCTCTCCCTTTCTTGCCAAAACGTAACTGTCGGTAGCCGGTTCTTCGTAAGAATCGAAGTAATCGTGCGTTACGAAAACATATTGATCGGCATAAGAAAGAGTCCAGGTTTCTTTACTGAGCATGCTGCCTTTTGTATATACGATAACGCCTTTTTCCGCGTCAAAGGTATAAGAAACGGAAGTGCTGCTTATCGCAGTAAAACTGAATTTGTCTGCGACTGTATCGACGAAAAGCATTGCTTCGCTATCCTTATCGGTGTTTATCCAATAGCCTTTGTAGCTTTCCTCGTTTGCGAACACGGCGACAAAAGTCATATCTCCGGATACTTTGACGTCTGCTGCGGCCTTAACGTCTTCGCAATACCAACCCATAAACTTATAGTCATCTTTGCTGACGTCTGCGGGGATATCGTCCGCCGCAATAGCCGCGTCGACCGCGTCGAGCGCGAAAGTCTTTTCGCTTACCAAAACACCGTCGTTATAAAAGCTTACTACGTTGGCGACCTTGGTATACTTCGCCGCATAGGTTGCGTCGGCGTTAACGCCAGCGGTTTCGTCGAATTCCACCGTTCCGTTGAACCAACCGTCAAAAATATACCCTGTAGCGGGAACGGGATCGGCGGGGATATCCGCGTCCGCGATTACGCCTCCCTCTTTTACCGTAACGCTCTTCACCACGGTTTCGCCGTTTTTAAACACAACGGTATATTCCGCAGGAACAACTATTACGGGTTGAGTGTTGAACTTAGCCGTAAACGTAGCGTCCGCGGTAAACGTAGCGTCGGCATTAAACTTTACGTCTCCGTTGTACCAGCCGACAAAGACGTAACCGTCGGCTGCCGCAGGATCTGCGGGAATATCGGAAGCCGCGATTGCCGCGCCGGACTCAATCTCTACGGTCTTAACCACAACGTCTCCGTTTTTGAACGTGACCTTTACCGTCGTCGCGGCGGGCTCGTTTGCACAAGCGACCATAGTCGTCAGCATCATTACGACGACGAACAATGCGATAAGTCCCGTCGTAAACAACTTTCTTGCTTTAGTCATAAACTGTTTCTCCTTTATAAATTTTTCTTTTTTATCAATAATTTTCCGTTAATGGAATTTTATTTTATTATTATATATCCAACGCTCCTATTCCGTCAACGTTTTGGTGCATATTTATACGCAAAATACGATAATATTTTTATTTGTTGCATAAAAACGGATTTATATAAATTTTTATGCATAAAATTCGCTTCGTTTTCGAATTTCCCGAATTTTTATCGTTTTTTATACGAATATATTTATAAAAAGGTATCGTTTTACGCTTTGGTCATAGAATTACACTCGTACGAATATGCTTCGGAATCGCTTACGTTGTGTATCATAGAGCCTTTCATAGCGCCGGTTTCGACGTTCCAGACGAAAGAAAATTCGTATTGACCGTCGCTCGTCTTTCCTGCAACGGTATACTTTTCGGCGTCGTAGGAGGCTATACATTGTATATCGCCGTAACTTATCGTTCCGTCCGATTCTATTATTATAGTACGGACGTCTCCGGCCGTTGCTCCGAATCCCGTCCAAACTCCCGTCCAGGAACCGCACAACGCTTCGGGAATAACCTCCGTCACTGCGCCGGATAAGGTCAAAGCGACGTTTTCGGAACCGTATTTAAGCTCTTTTGAAATGGTATCGAATAAGTACTCTACGCCGCTCAACTTGAATACCACGCTCTTTATTCCGTCGTATACCGCCGTAAACGGCACTCCTTTATACGAACCGGTCAAATCGTTTTTAAGGTTGAACACCACCGCCGTTCCGTCCTCTTCCTCTCCCGTATAGCTGCCGACGAGCGACGAAGGCAGAGACGGAGGAGTAAGCGCGCCTGTATACCCCCTTTTATAACAGGCATATTCGCCGTAAATACCGAACTTTTTGGTATAAACAACGTTCATATCGTAGTAGAACACCCAATCCGTTTTGTAATTTTCGTTGTATTCGCAATAAAGTCCGGTGGCAGTTTCGGCGGTATCAACCCAGTTTTTTGAGCTGCCCCAGTTGTTGCGATACTTGCCGCTGTCCTCGTTATAATACATAAACGCAGAGTGTCCGTATCCGTCGAAATACAGTTTATAGAACTCATCGATAACGTAAGGATTTCCGTCTTCGTCCGTTTTTGTTTTCGACTGTACCCATACTCCGCAATATTTGTTCTTTTCTTTGAGCTCGACGACGTTGCCCGC
>JBJFAO010000182.1:0-1840 GCA_051887955.1 Christensenellales bacterium | reverse complement strand
TTGGTTGCGGCGCTTGCTTTATATCTTATATTCTATTTTATTAATCGTGCGTTCAGTAGAAAATACGGATTCAGCTTGTACGGAGGCGCGTTTCTTATTCTGATTGCCGCCGCATTGATAGGCGTGGGAATCTTGTTGATTGCCAACGCAAATACGATTTTTGCCGCGGTCGCGTTTGCCGTGGGTGGAATTCTTGCTCTTATCGTATTGATTTTCGATTTCAAAAGCTGCGGAGGGGCGGGAATACTTGCGTTTTTGTTGCAAATACTGTTTTGCGTGCCGACCGTGTTCGTGATTTTCGATTTGATTTTCAATAAAGGTCGGAATACCGTTTTCAACGTGCGCAAGGAGGCAAGGCGCAACAGGCGTAACAAATCGCAGGATTACGACTACTACGATTGACGAAAAGCGACGCGCGACGCGTCGCTTTTTTTAACGGAGAGGTTTTCACAATAAAGGGACAAACGGCATAAGTTTGCTCTTGACATTGCGCGCATTTTAATTATATAATTTAATATATAAAATTACGCTCGCGGAGCGGAGGAGAATACGGAGAGAATAATGGCAGAAAAAAAAGCGCGCAAAACGCTCGATAAAAAAACCGTGATTGCGATTATTGTAGTCGCGACGTGTCTTGCGTTGGTCGCGTTGAGCGCGGCTATTGCCGGACATACGATATACGTTGAAAACAGCGAAGCCAAAATTCTCAATTATAATACGGCGTTCAAAGCCACGACGCCGCAGACTCTTACCTACGTTTACGACGACGGCGTGCAGTCGATTGATTTTTCGAAGATAATCGAAGTCAGCAAAGGCGCGACTTTTTCCATACAAAAAATTCAGGACGAGGATATGACCGTCAGTAAAGGGACGGGGTGCGTTCTCGATGTGTCGGAAAAATCTCAGCGACTCGCGTTGGTGAGCGTCGTCAGTAAAAACGGCGTTGGCAAAACCGATTATCGGATAACGGTCGTTCCCGCTTCGTCGGAGAATAACGTCGTCGATTTCAACGTGCCCGACGCCGAGCTTAATCCGGACGACGTATTTCTCAATTACAGCGGAGATTACAGTATAGGATTGCCTACTCCCGTAAAGACGTATACCGGACTCAGCGGCAACACCTACGAATACGACTTTCTCGGCTGGTATACCACTGCCGATTTCGAAGAGGGCACGGAAATAGACAAGATAGAAAAGGGGACGAGCGGAGCCGTTTCCGTATACGCTCGTTTCGCCGATAATTCCGCTCCTACGGTAAGGGACGGATATACCTATGTTACTTTCGGCAGCTATCCGCAGACGCAGGTTACCGAATACGCTCTTTACAACGAAATAAAGAGAAGCGACGCATTCAAGAACGCGGGCAACGCTTCCAATTTTTCTTACGGCGGCAAGACGTATTACAAATATACTCCCGTCAACGTTCCCAACCTAAGCGCGAACGGTTACAGTTCTTCCAGCACGTACGTTTTCTACGTGGAGCCGGTCGAGTGGAGAGTCCTTACCGCTAAGGGCGTCACGCCCTCGGGGACGGTCACTTTGCTTTCCGATTGTATCCTCAATTGTTCGGCGTATTCGACCAACGACGAAACGGTTATGAAAAAACTTTATAATAGTCTGGACGAGAAAAATATAAATATTAACAGTTTTATGCGTTATTTCTTCGACGGCGATACCGCTTACGGAATGGAAGACAACGGAGGCAACGAGCTTAAAAAGGCTATGGATTCTTTGGCAAACTCCCTTTTCACTTCGGCGGAGAGAAGTAAAATAACGGACAAAACGTTTAATAGATACAAACTTGTGGGGAGCGGAACAGAAAGCTACACCTGTACGTTGT
>JBJFAO010000181.1:0-1845 GCA_051887955.1 Christensenellales bacterium | reverse complement strand
GGACGGAGAAAAAGTACTGAAAGAGCTCGAGCTGCTTGCCGAAACCGCCGGCTACGAAACGGTAGCCACTATGATTCAGCGCAAAAAACCCGACAAAACCTATTATATAGGCACGGGGAAGCTTGCCGAATTGAAAGAGGCGGTAGATTCTCTGTGTGCCGAGGCGGTAATTTTTGACAACGATATATCGGGTAGTCAGTTTAATAATCTTGAAAAATTTCTCGGCGTCTCCGTTCTGGACAGAGCTACCGTTATTCTGGAAATTTTCGCTAAACACGCTTCGAGTACGGAAGGAAAGTTGCAGGTGGAGCTTGCGCGGAAAAAACACTCGTTGCCGCGCGTGCTCGGACAGGGCGCGGCTCTCAGCCGTCAGGGAGGCGGAGGAGGGGGCGGCGCCGGAGCCAGACGCGGCGCAGGCGAACAGCAGCTCGAATTGGATAAGCGTACAATCCGCAGAGAAATTCGTGATCTCGAACAAAAAATCGAAAAACTCACAGAGGAGAGACGCCTGAGACGAAAAAGACGTATAAACGGTAAAATTAAGCTTGTAAGTATCGTAGGCTACACAAATGCGGGCAAATCCACACTGATGAATTATCTTACGAAAGCCGGAGTCCTCGAAGAGAACAAATTGTTCGCTACTTTGGATACTACGGGAAGAAAACTGTGGCTCGCGCCGGGAAAAGAATTTGTTATTACGGATACGGTAGGTTTTATTTCGCGACTTCCGCACGAATTTATTGAAGCGTTTAAGAGCACGTTGGAGGAGACGAAATATTCCGATCTTATTTTACACGTCGTAAACGCCGAAAGCGAAGAACCGGGAAAAGAATACGAAGTGGTGAAAGACGTTCTGCGTTCGATAGGCGCCGACCAAGTAAAGACGCTTACGGTAATCAATAAAACGGATATATCGGACGCGGCATTTTTGCCGGACGGCGATTTCGTAAAAATCAGCGCGCGCACCGGCAAGGGGATAGAGGAGCTCAAAACAAAAATTTCCGAATTGCTTTTCGGCGCGGAATAAATTCCCGCAGAAATTATTCCTTGACCATCTGAAGATAATCGAAAACGTGGTAGCCGAGTTTTTTATAGAGCGCGATGGCTCTTTCGTTTTCGCGAGTAGCTTCCAGACGAAAGCGGCAAGCCGCGTTTTTATATTCGTTTTCGACGTATCTGAAAAGTTCGCTCCCTATTCCTCTGCTGCGATATCGAGGAAGTACGAACATTTCTTCCAGCCATACTACAATACCGCCGCACTCGTTGGAATACGTTATCGAAATTAAAAGATACGCTGCTTTTTTTCCTTCCGTTTCATAAATATAACAGCGTGCGTACGGGTTTTCCTGCATCAGAAGGGAAAAAGTTTTTTCAAAGTTTTTTTCGGAGACGGCATGCATTACCGCAGATGAAGAGTAAAACTCTCTGCATGAATCGATAAAGAAGTCTTTATCGTCGCGATTTATCGGTCGTATCATTTTTCCTCCTTACGTTACTAACAATTATATCGACGTTCCGTCGTCGTGTCAACGTGCGGAAAAATATACTTGATTTTTTTCAAATTCGGGGGTATAATAACAATAAATGCTAGACGGGGAGCCAGCGGTGCCCTGTAACCTGCAAACCGCTATAGCAGGGTCGAACGCCCACCGAGGTATATTCTATGGAAAGCCGATGGGAATAAGGGATGTTGATAATAAGGTCTTGTACAATTTTGCGTTGTGAACCATGTCAGAGCCTGACCGCAGCAGCATTAAGCAAAGAGCAAAATGTGTTATGAGGAAGCTTTAGGGGAGTTACCTGTTCTCAAGCCGATTCGGTAGGGTATATCGGAGTGGGTGCATT
>JBJFAO010000180.1:0-8737 GCA_051887955.1 Christensenellales bacterium | reverse complement strand
ATTACGCACTCCTCTATTACGGAGGCATAATTGTTTTCGTTTGCCGTCGTTTTTACGGCTTTTACCGCCTCTTCGATAAGCCCTTTCTTTATGCAATACGTCAAATCCGCGACTTCCTTTTCCTCCGCAACCGGCGTCTGAGAATTCGCCCCGACGTACTCTTCGCAATTTCGGTCTTTTCCCTCCAGCAAACGCATTGCCAACGAGTCGTCGTTTTCTTTCAAGCTCGGATCGGCTATTACGCAAGTGATTTTTTCTTCCGTCAGCTTTTTTAGAAACGCTCCGTTTATTTTTCTCCTGTCCGGCAAGCCGTAGCTTATGTTCGATAAGCCTATCGTCGTCTTGACGCCCAGCTCGTCGCGCAGTCTCCGGAGAGTTTCTATAGCCGTAACCGCATTGTTTACGTTGACGCTGACGCTCAGCGCAAGCGGATCGAAAATGAGCTTATTTTTTGGAATTCCGTATTTTTCGGCGCGTTTTATTATTTTTTTCGCAATTTCGATACGCCCGTCGGAATCCTTAGGTATGCCGTTCTCGTCCAGACAAAGGGCTATTATATAGCTTCCGTATTTTTTAGCCGTCGGAAAGACCTTTTCCGCGCTGTTTTCCTCTCCGCTTACCGAATTTATGACGCAGACGCCGCAAGTCGTCCTCACAGCGCTTTCCATCGCGTTCTTTCTCGGACTGTCCACGACTACGGGCAAATCGGCTACGGCCTGCGCGTACGCTATAGCGTTTTTCAGCTTCTCCTCTTCGTTTACTCCCGGCGTGCCCAGATTGTAGTCCAGCATGTCCGCGCCCTGCCCCGCCTGCTCGACGCAAACGGACAGAACGTAATCGAAATCGTCTTCCTCTATAGCCTTTTTTAACAGAGGTTTATTCGTCGGATTGAGCCGCTCTCCGATAATAAACGGTCTTTTCCCGTCGAACAGGACGGCGTGAGAATAAGAACACACCCCGTCGGGGGGAGTTCTTTTTTCCGACAACGGCAGGTCCGCCGTCTCCGCTATCGTGCGCTTTATATACTCCTCGTCCGTTCCGCAGCAACCGCCCAGAGCGGAAGCCCCCGCCAAAGCGAGTTTTTTCATCTGCAAAGCGAAATCCTCCGCCCCCACGCTATAAATTGTCTTGCCGTCGACGTACGCGGGCAATCCGGCGTTGGGCTTTGCGAAAACGGGGACGGAAGCGTATTCCGACATCTTTTTTATTATCGGTTCCATCGATTCGGGCCCCAAGCCGCAGTTGGCTCCCACCGCTTCGACTCCGAGCGATTGCGCCGTCATAACGAAGCTCTCCGCGGAAACGCCGGCAAACGTCCTTCCGCTTTTCTCGAACGTCATACTGCAGACGACGGGTAGTCCGGTTATTTCCTTAAAGGCGAGTATGGCGGCGCGCATTTCCTGCAAATCGGCTACCGTTTCTATAACGACGCCGTCCACGCCCGATCCCTTGACTATCTCCGCCTGCTCGGCGAATATCGAATAGGCGTCGTCGAAGCTCAGCCTGCCGTAGGGATAGAGCATCTCTCCCGTCGGACCGCAATCGTACAAAACGTATCCGCCGTACTTCGCGCAGGCTTCGAGAGCGTTGTTTATCCCCGCTTTTATGAGCTCTTTAAGCGAATATCGCGACAAATCCGCCTTGTTGCGGTTGCACCCGAAAGTATTGGCGTAGACTACGTCGCTTCCTGCGGAAAAATACTTTTCGTGTATTCCCCTTATCAAATCCGGTCTTTCTATGTTGAGAACTTCCGCGCCGGCAGAAGAAACGCCCGCTTTTATCAGCGCGCTGCCCATTCCGCCGTCGAGAAAAGCTCTGCCCTTTATAAACTCCGAAAAGCTTTTTTTCATTTCGCCCCCAGAAGAGCTATCACGCTCTTGTTCGGCGTGAGCATACAGCAATCGTTTATCCCGACTCCTATTCTCTCGCCATGTAAATCGGCAAACAGCTTTTTTTGCGTCTCTATCGCAAGATCGCCGTATCCGCAACTTATCCTGCTCGTCAAATTTTTGTATTCTTTTTTTAATTTTTCTTCGATTTCGTCAAGAAAACTCTCTATTTTCGCAGTATAAACCGCGTCCAATACCACACCCTTCGTCGCGCTTACGGCAAAGCTTTTTTTCATGAGAATTTCGCTTTTTAAGCCGAGCGTGGCAAGCACTACGATTATTTTTTCGCTGTCGGCAAAATGCCTTTCCGCCAGACGCCCTCTTAAGATTATATCCGTGCCGACAAGCCCTATGCCGTCCCGAAGGCGGTCAAGAGTATAGCGCGCGGAAACGTAAGACGGGATAAGGCTTTCCGCCTCTCTTTCCGCTTCTTCTATAAGCTTCGCCGTCCTTTCGTCCACGCTCTTCAATCCGAGATACCTCGCGGCTTCCTTCATCGGTCGATATATCCTCCTATTCTGCCGCAAATCTCCTCGGTTACGTCCGCTTTGCACATTGTATAAAGATGTATGCCTTCGCACCCTTCGGCGCACAGCCCTTCTATCTGCTCCGTCGCGTAATCCACGCCCGCTTTTCTCATGGAAGCGTCGTCTTTCTCATACGCAGAAAGAAGATTTTTCATTTTTTCCGGAATCTTGGCTCCGCTCAAAGTAATCATCCTGTAAGCAGACGACGCGGACAAAACGGGCATAATCCCCGCGCTGAACGAAGCTTCGGGACACAATCTTTTGCCCTCGTCCCTCATTCTTAAAAAGTCGTCGTTGTCCAAAAACAGCTGACTGATGAATTTTCTTACGCCGAGACGGTATTTCTTTACCAAAACCTCGTAGTCCTCCTCTATGCCTTTGCTCTCGACGTGTCCTTCGGGATAGCAGGCTCCGTAAAGGCGGAATCCTCCGCGTTCGTTTATCACTTTCATAAGATCCGTCGCGTGCAAAAAATCGACGACGGGTTTTTCGGGAGTAACGTCCCCTCTGAGAGCAAGTATCGTCTTTACTCCGAGTCCGTCGAGCTTGTCAAGCTCCGCCTTTACCGATTCGACGGTAGCCCCCGTGCAGGTAAGATGCGAAACCGACGGTATGCCGTAATGCGAATTTATATGTCCGCAAACCTCGGCGGTAAGTCCTTTTTTTGCGTTTCCCGCGCTGTACGTCACGCTGATAAAAGAGGGCTTTAACCGCGCCATTCTGTCAAGACAGCCGTAAAGAACCTCTATCCCGTCGCTCGTCCTCGGAGGAAAAACCTCAAAGCTCAATTCCCTTTTCATTATGCTCCTTTGCCCGCTACGTATCCCCGTTTATAAAAAAACGGCTTTTCCGCACTGGAAAAACCTTTCTTCGCGCCGCACGCTTCCGTTGCGTTTCGGCTGTGGCGTAAGAGGGCGTATTTTTCCGATTATTTCGTCGTTTCCCCCTCTTTTATGTTATCACCGCGGAAATCTTTTGTCAACTTTTATATCATTTATAATTTTCGTTGCCGCCTCTCAATAAGTCCATTATTATCGTAGAAGCCAATAGCAATCCCGCCGACGACGGCACGAAGGAGATACTGCACGGAACGCGGCTTTTCGTTACCGGTTGCTCCTCGGAATAAACAACCTTCAGCTTTTTTACCCCTCTCTTTTTGAGTTCTCCTCTCATCACGCGGCAAAGGGGACAGACCTTCGTGTCGTAAACGTCCGCCACCCTGAAAGCGGAGGGATCGAGCTTGTTGCCCGCCCCCATACAGCTTATCAGTCGCAATCCGTTTTTTTCCGCATACTCCGCCAAGGCTATTTTTGCCGTCACGTTGTCGATACAATCGGCGATATAATCGTAGCTTTTTAAGTCGAATTCGTCGATATTTTCGGGCGTCAGAAATCGGCTCTCCGCGAAAAACCTACCGTCGGGGTTTATGTCCTCCGCTGTTTTTTTCATTATTTCCGCCTTGTTTTTCCCGATTGTGGAATAAAATGCGACCGCCTGTCGGTTTATGTTGCTTTCCGCGACCGCGTCGCCGTCGCAGAACGTGACGCTGCCTACGCCGGCTCTGACCAACGCTTCGCAGGCGTGTCCTCCCACGCCCCCTACGCCGAAAACTATTACCTTGCTTTCGGCAAGACGGCTTATGTTCCCCACAAGCCCTTCGGTACGACAGAATCGCTCCATATCTCTCCCTACAGGTGCAATATTATCGGATTTATTTCATACAGCCCGACGAGGATACTGCCGTTGAATTTCGTCAGAAGATTAATGACCGTATCGGTATTCTCGAACAGTCTGACCACCGCCAGGACCAAAAGCAAAAAGACAAACCCTGCGGCGGGCAGGAACACCGTGCCGAGGGCTCTGTTTATCACCTTCATAACCTTGTTGTCCGCCTCGAAGATTCCGCAGACGAGCTTAACTATTATTATTCTCAGTATTTGCGCTACGAGAAACAACACCGCGTAAAATATTATTACGCCCGCCTGTATTTTTCCCAAAAACGCCCATTTTTCGGCAAGCAACGCGTTCAATTGAAGAACGTATCCGCCCACGAGATCGGTGCCGAGTATCATACCGCCGAAGGCGGCGCACACGAACACGGAGATTATTATTCCGAACACGCCTTTCGTCATATTGCGGAGAGCTCTGCCGAATCCTCTCGCGTATCCTACGATAATCAACAACACGCCCAAAGCTATGAGCACTATATCTACCGTCTGCATAAACAATCTATCCTCCAGATAATAGGCGTTTTTCCCGCGGTCTTCACCGCCGTTGCCATCGATTCCAACGCCTCCAAATCGAACAGCAGGCTTTTGCCGTAATGGCTCTTTACAAACTCTTCTTCGTTTACCTTAGGATCGCGAACGCACTTGACGTAAAGACACAGTATCCTCGCCGTTTCGGCAAAGGGCAGGTTGACTTCGACCGCGTCCTCCATAACCTCGAAAAAGTCTCTCCCGAAATATTCCTCGACCGCTTCCCTGAATTGTTGCAAACTCTCGGCGGAAGCGTATTCCTCTTTCCTGTTTATGTCCTTTCCGTATCTTTTCCGCCTTTTGTCTTGTCTTTCCGTCATGACCTCGTTCGTCATTTTTTCACGTGAAACGTCCTTTGTCATAAATATTCGTCACTCTCCGACAAAATCCTTATCGACGGTCACGACGAGATTGCATCTCTCGTCTTTTTCCGCAATCTTTGCGGAAAGCTCTGCCTTCAGCTGTCCGTCGGAAAGCCTGTAGTCGTAAGGCACCACGACGTCGAAAATGAGATTTATGTTTTTTTCTCCCCAGACCACTCTGAAGTCGTGCATCCGCAACGCCGGATCTATTTCGTCGAGACACTCCCTCGTTATTTTTTTCATTGCGTTCACCCTTTCGTCGTCGGTTATTATCGGATCCATGTGCACCACTACGTTAAGCCCGTCGGAAAGCATGTCTCTCTCTATTTTGTCCACCGTTTCGTGGCTCGTCATGATGTCGACGCCTGCGTCCACCTCGACGTGAACAGATACAAAGTATCTGTTCGGTCCGTAATTGTGAACGATAAGGTCGTGTATACCCTGCACCCCCTCATAGGATAATATCTTTTCTTCTATTCTTTTAACCAGACTTGCGTCGGGTTTTTCTCCGAGAAGAGGACTCATCGTTTCTTTAACGAGCTTTATTCCGTTGAAAAGAATAAACGCCGCCACGAGTATGCCCGCGTAAGCGTCGAGCTCAACCCTTGCCACCCTGGACACGACGGCGCACACGAGCACCGCCCCCGTGGATATCGTATCGTTCAGGCTGTCCACCGAAGCCGCGCGCAGGGAAGAGGAGTTTATCTTTTTCGCCACTATACGATAGTAAAAGAACATGAACACCTTAACGAGTATCGACCCGACGAGAACGGATATAACGACTATCGAGGAGTCGCTCTCCCCCGACGAAATTATCTTTTCTATCGAGCCTTTTCCCAATTCTATACCGAGAAACAGCACGATAAACGCGATAATCAACCCCGTGATGTATTCGTATCGCGCATGCCCGAAGGGGTGATCTTTGTCGGCGGGCTTGCTCGCCCAACGGAAACCGAGAAGGCTTACCACGGAAGAGCCGGCGTCGGTAAGGTTGTTAAACCCGTCGCCCATCACCGATACGCTGTTAAAAATCATGCCTACCGCGATTTTCGCCGCACTCAGAAGGGTGTTCAACGCGATCCCTATTCCCGCCGTCAACGCTCCGAGCGCGTTGCGGTCTCTGCCCTTTTTGTCGGTTCCGACTCGGTCTTTTTTCGTTTTTGCCATATTGTCACGTCCTTTTATGCCCTTTTATTGATAATAACACTTTCCCGTCCTCTTTTCAAGCGTTTGTCGCGGCGGTCGGAGGGCAATAAAGCGACAAACCGCTTTTCGTTATATGCAAAAAGAGAAATACATGTTATCATTATAATACGGCGAATACGGAAGACGAAAAAATTTTTCGCGTTTTTACGTAACCTTTTCCTTTCTCGTGCGTCTTATAAGCGAAAACAATCTAAAGGAGGACGAAATCATGAAAAGGTCAAAACGCATAATATCCTTGCTCACGGCGATACCTCTGCTCGTTTTATTGACGTTCGCGCTCGTCGCATGCAAAGACGTCGCCGACTCGAAAACGACAAGCGCCGTCAAGGCGGCGGCTTTCGCCGCAATAGGCGCGGCCGAAGAGGACGCCGAATACGCCATAGTGGAGGACGGAAACAACGGAGGCAAATCGGTAGAATTCGTCGTCGACGGAGTAAAATACAACGTCTATCTGAACGCCGCCAACGAGCCCGAACGCCTTAAAATCAACGACCACGAAGTGGCGGTCACAAACGTTCCTTCCCTCCCTAAAAACGACGTCGAAACCGCTTATATAGGGGAAGAAGCCGCCAGACGGATAGCCTTTGCCGACGCGGGAATTCCGGAAGGAACGACGGTAACGGCATCCGAAATAAAGCTCGACTTCGACGACGGAGCGTACATGTACGAGGTAGAATTTTGCCACGACGGACAAAGCTACGAATACGACGTCGTGGCAACGAACGGTCATATCTTCAAAAAGGAAATAAACTGTAAGACCGTAATACAGCCGGATATAGCCGACAAGACCTTTATCGGTCAAGAAAAAGCGACTGAGATCGCCCTTGCCGACGCAAAAATCGAAATTGAAAACGCCACCGTTACCAAAGCCGTATTCCATTTCAATCACGGCGCGTACGTATACAAAATCGAGTTTATAGCCAACGGCGCGGAATACGAATACAAAATCAACGCCGAAACGGGAGCGATAATCACCGCGTGCAACAGCGCCCACAAAAAACCCGCCGCGGGAACGGCAGAATGGTGCGAAGCCGCCAAAAGGGCAGCGCTCGCTCACGCGGGACTTAACGCCGAGGACGTAGTATTTACCGACGTGGAAAACAAAACCAAGCGCGGCGTAAAGATATTCAAAATAGAATTTACCGACGGCGAATACGAATACGAATACGAGATAAACGCCGAAACGGGAGAAATAATAGCTTTCGAAAAAGAGCTTGACGACTGACGGTTATGCGAAGCGACGTTGTGGAAGAATTGTTCAAAGAACACTATAATTCGGCAATTTTGTACACTTTGTCGCTTTGCAAAAATCCCGCCGTCGCGGAGGACGTCGTTGCCGACGCTTTTTATAAAGCGCTTATGACCGCCGACGACAAAATCGTAAATTTCCGCGCCTGGCTGTTAACCGTATGCAGAAACGGCTATTACGACCTGTTGCGCAAGAAAAAGAGGCTCGTCTCTCTGTCCGATACCGTTTCGGACGGAAAGGAGAGCCTTTTGGACTCCGTAATTAAAGACGAAGGCTATAAAGCCTTGTACAACGCCATATATCTGCTGCCCGAAAATTATAGGGAAATAATCGTCCTGTTCTATTTCGAGCGGCAAAAGCTGTCCGACATAGCGAAAATAGTCGAAAAATCGGAAAATAACGTAAAAGTAACCCTGCTCAGGGCGAGGGAAAAATTAAAAACAATTTTGGAGAACAGCCATGAATTTTGAAGAAAGCTACAAAAAATACGTCGAAGGCACCGCGACCGCCGAAGAAAAGGAATTTGTGGAAGCCGAAATGGAAAAAAGCAAACGCCTTTTCGAAATCATAGACAGAATAGGTCCTCCGGAAATAGATCGCGCCGACGGAGCGACGATAAAAAAAGCCAAGAAAAAGTTTATTCTGAAAAGCGCGGCGCGCACGGCGATAATAGCGTTCGCCGTCGTCGTAATCATCGCTTCGGCAATCTGCGGCGGAGTGTTCGGCACGGCTGTCTCGGCGGCGAAAAAAGACCTCGTTATTTCTCGAGCCCAAGCGGAAAACATAGCCGTCGCGTTTGTCGCCGACAATTTCAAATCCGCGGGAAAAATCATCGTCAACGACTGTGAAAAAACTCTGCGCGTCAAGCCGAAATTGTCCCGTTCCGTTTACGTTTACGAAATAGAAGTTTTTAACGGAATTGCGGAATTCGACCTCGTTGTGGACGGAAAAACCGGTCTCGTCACCATAGAATAACAAAAAAATCGTAACTTTTTCGTCGATTGAAAAAAATCTGTTGACACGGTTTAGCTTAGAAAATATAATAACTATATTAAGGAGATAACGTTATGCCTAACGTAAAAGCACATCCGTATTATTACTTTTACTTTTGCTTTAAGTCATAGCGACTGCGCTACGATAGGCTTTTTCTTACGAGTAATTAAAAGTTCGTCGTAGCAAGATGAACTTTTTTTATGAATCGGGGGGGATTTTCGACGGTAAAGAAACGGTCTTTGCCGTTGCTGTC
>JBJFAO010000179.1:0-1855 GCA_051887955.1 Christensenellales bacterium | reverse complement strand
GACGAAAAGACGACGATAGCTTCCTTTATCGTAAATGCCGACGAAACGGGATTTTACGTCATAAGGCTCGCCGATAAGAAAAAGGACAGCGAAGGCGTATTGTCGGAGGAAGGATACAGCTTTTCCTCTTCTCACGTAGTCAAGCTCACCCTTATACCGGAAAGCCACGACTATTACGGCATAACCTCCGCAGTATCGGGACAGCCTTACTACAACACGATAAACGCGCATAATTTCAGCGGTTTTTCCACGGAAATCACCGTAAGCAACTATTACGCCGACGCAATAACTATCGCAAACTGCCTCGTAAGAGCCAACGAGAATAAATGAAAGGCGCGATAGTAGTCAACGGGTATTATTCCTCTCCGGCGTCGGAAAATCAGGCGTCGCGACTTAAAGAGGAGCTACGCAAGCTCGGCGCGGAAACGGAGATAATAAAGAACGACTCGCCGTTTTTTATAGGTGAGAAGTTCGGCTACGATTTTGCCGTCTTTTTCGACAAGGACGTAAATCTTGCCCGAAATATGGAAGAAAGCGGAACGCTTGTTTTTAATTCCTCCTTCGCCATAGAAAATACCGACGACAAAATAAAGACCGCCCTTATTCTCGAAAGGGACAAAAGTATAGTAACCCCCATGACGGTTCCTTCGCCGAAAAAATATCGATATTTTCGCGACGACGACTTTTTGCGTAAACTCGGAGAAAAGCTCGGCTATCCGATCGTTGTCAAGGAAGCGCGCGGTTCGTTGGGAGATCAGGTATATCTGGCGGAAAATTTCGACGAGCTGGTAAAGATAGACGAAAAAACCGGAAACACCGACAAGCTCTTTCAGCAGTTTGTAAGCGAAAGCAGGGGAAGAAGCGTAAGGGCGATAGTCGTGGGCAAAAAATATCTCTGCGCTATGCTTTTGGAGAACGCCGAAGACTTCCGCAGCAACGCGAACAACGGCGGCAAAGGCATTTGCGTGGACGTTGACGAAACGTATGTAAAAACGGCGGAAAAAGTCGCCGAATTGTTCGATCTCGACTATTGCGGCGTGGACTTTTTTGCCGTTGCGCCCATTGTGATAGAGGTCAACAGCAACGCATATTTCGAAACGATTGAAAAAACTACGGGAGAAAACGTAGCTTTGCGATATGCGCAACATATAATAAGAACGACGAAGGAATATATAGAATGCAGGAATTCACACAGCTTATAGTAAATTGGTTGCAGGCGACGTTTCACAACGTATACGTGACGACGGTATTTATTTCGGTTATTCCCATGATAGAGGTAAGGGGAGCGATTACCGTGGCTACCAATCTCGGAATGAATCCGTGGATTGCTTACGTGCTGTCGTGCGTCAGCGCTCTGTTGGTTTGTCCGTTGCTTATTTTGTGTCTCAGACCTATTCTCAACGCCTTGAAGAGAACGAAAGCGTTCAGAAAAATTGCCTCCGCGGTAGAAGAAATTTTTGCCGGTAAAGCGCGTAAAATGGAAAAGGACGCGGCGAGCGAAGACGCTTTACTCGAAGACAATCCGGAGCTTCGCAAGAGAAAAAGCAGATTCAACAAAATTCTCGGAATATTCCTTTTCGTGGCGATACCGTTGCCGATGACGGGAGTATGGACGGGCTCCGCGGTGGCGGCGTTTTTGAATCTCGAATATCGTTACAGTCTGCCGGCAATCGTAGTGGGCAATTTCGTCGCGGGGCTGATAATAACCGTTCTCAACGTATTGCTCGGCAAGTATTCTTCGCTTATTTTACTTGTGCTTGCGGCGTTCGTTTTTATTACCGTTTGCGCTTTGATAGTAACGTTTATCGTAAAATATAAAAAAATAAAAAAAGACAAGAACAAATCGACGGAGATT
>JBJFAO010000178.1:0-1861 GCA_051887955.1 Christensenellales bacterium | reverse complement strand
GTCAAAGCGACCTCCGACAATCCCGTTTTGATTAACCGCGTATTACTCACTGCCGTGGCGAGAGAAAATTCCGTCGCCGTTCCGGACATATCGGATTTTTTCCCCGAAGAAAAAAATTATTTCGACAGTATAGCCGAAATCGTGGAAACGCTTAACGACTATGGATTTTCCGTAAAGACCTCGAAAACTAATAAAATCGTTCCGTTCGACGACGATTTACCTACCGGAAATCTGAAAATTAAAAACTGTGCGATTCTCGGCAGATTTTCCTTTTCCAATCCAATCTACGACGATTATTCGGAGCTTGAAAGAAAAAATCTTTCCTCTCCCAATATAGATTTATTGATAAAAGGAAAAATCCCGCACGATAAAAGGCAAAAAACCGCCCCCATTTCCTACAACATAGACGCACTCGATTTTACTCAAAGCAAGGTTGTCGGCAAAACCGATTACGTATCGGATATGGTTATTTACGGTCCGCCGGGCACCGGAAAATCGCAAACGATAGCGAACATAATCGGTAACGCGTTATGCAAAAATAACCGCGTGCTGGTGGTGAGCCAGAAACAAGCGGCTCTGGACGTCGTTTTTTCTCGACTTGGCAAACTGAATTCGAAAGCAATGCTTCTTCCCGACGTAGAAAGAGACAAAACGCTTTTCTACGACAGATTGTGTAAAGCTCACGAAAAAAAAGCTCCGACCGATACGGAATCCTTAAAAATAAAATTCCGCGAATTATCCAAATCCGTCGACAAAGAAAAATCTTTGCTCGAAAATATTCACACTACTTTGTTTTCCGATACCGGATTCGGATTATGCCTGCAAAAAATGTATGAAAAAAGCTACAATATCGGCAAAAATTCTACCGATTACAATTTATACGTCAAACTAAAAAATACCGAAATAATACGCGGCAATTATTCCGATATAGCCGAAAGCGTAAAATACATTAAAGACAAAAAACTTGTCCCTACTTATCTCGGATATAAAAACTCGATAAAAAACAATCCTCTCATTCGACATTTGAAAGAGGACAGCGACCTTCATTGCGTGCGTGAATGCAGGACGCTCCTGGAAAAATTATCGTCAAAGCCTCCCAAACCTTTTGATTTTAACGAAAACGAATACGGCCGTTATCTCACCGCTTTCTTCCCGAAATCCTACAAAAACTCCTCTTTCGACGTACGCGACGTCGCGGAAGTAATAATGAAAGCCGAACGCCGAGAAATATACAACGCACGGAAATTATGTTTTCTCCCCTGTTTTCTTCCGATAATGCCGTTTATTGTCTATAAATACGGCAAAGCTAAAAAAGACGTAATATCAAAATTGCTAATTATAATGCAAAAACTCGAAGAAGCGACGAAAGAATGTGCGTTGTTACAATCGATTTTCGACGAGGACGGATACGCTATGATCGTTCAGAACGTATTAAACGGCAACGCCACGTTTATAAAACGGCTTTCGTCCGCGCTTAAAAATTACGTTTTACTGCGCGATATCAACGTGGCGGTTTCCGAGCTTAGCCCTCTTATAAAACTCATACTTGAATTTTGCTACGAAAATTCTTCGAAAACCGAACAGTCGTTTGCCTATCTCGTTGACAAAATATCCACTTTGAGAATTTATCATGAAATCGTCGCGAACGAGCGAGAAAACGGTAAAGAATTGAAAGATATAATGTTTTTCGACAGCATAAGAGAAAGAATAAACGCGCTGGAATCGGAGCAATCTAAAGTTGCCCGCGAAATAGCCGAAAGCAAGCGCGAAACCGAATATGCCGATTTTCTTAAAAATACAAAACACGCCAAGGAATACCTGTATCAGATGCAGAAAACGCGAAACGCTTGGAACGTGGGAC
>JBJFAO010000177.1:0-1887 GCA_051887955.1 Christensenellales bacterium | reverse complement strand
AACGGAGCTTAGAGAGCTTTTTGAAGAGATGGAAGAAAGAGCTACCGTCGAAAGCAAAATATACAAAGCTCTCGATTCGCTCGAAGCGGTAATACAGCATAACGAATCGGATATAAGCACCTGGCAGGAAAACGAATACGAATTAAACCGTACGTACGCTTACGACAGGACGGAGTTTTCGGCGTATCTGAAGGAATTGCGGCAAGCTATTCGTGATGAAACGGAAATTAAAATCGAAAACGGAGGGAAGAATGAGCAGAGGTAAAAAAGCGGCGATTGCGACGGGAATCGTTTGCGTCGTTTTCGTAATAATATTCGCGTCGGTGTGCGCTTTCGTTTCGTCGACGGCGATAAACGACTTCGAGGCGGAAGAGGAGCTACGCGGTTGGATGGGATACTTAAAGGACGAAACGCTTATAAAACAAGCGGTTATTCCCGGTTCGCACGACGCGGGGAGCATGGGTATGTTCTGGCTGTGCGAAACGCAAAATCTGACCATTAAAGAACAGCTCGATTGCGGAGTCAGATATTTCGATATACGAATTCAAAAGACGAAGGACGATTACGTTATTTTTCACGGGCCCGCCAAGGGCGTCGCCGCCGAGAAGGTTTTTTCCGAGCTGAGAGAATTCGTTTCGGAGCAAAGGAGCGAAACGCTCTTGCTGGATTTTCAACATTTCAAGGGGGATTCCGAAGAGGGCGTAGCGCGGCTTATATCGGAATACCTCGGCGAGTACGTTTTGAAAAACGACTCGGGGAAAAGCGACCTCGAGTTTATAGACGAATTGTCGATAGGGGAAGCTCGCGGTAAGTGCATAGTTTTTTGGGGGAGCCCGTCGGACGAGGGAAGAACGGCGGACGCAGGCTTTTTCCTGCGCAACGACGACAACGGTGGCAGAGCCGGTTCCTGTCTTACGTCGTTTTACGATTACAGACTGAATATACTTTCTCCCACAGATTACGTAAAAAAAGCTTTGCCGGAATATATGGAACGCAACGCCAAGCTACAGGGAATAACCGTCCTGCAGGGACAGCTTACCGACGGATTTCCGGTGTTTACCGATAAAATCAAAATTAACGTTTTGGGCCCCAGATTTCAGGAAGGCAGGCATCAATACGCCATGTCGGATTTCGTAAACGGACTTAAAGACAGTCCGAGTCTCGATTGCGTGAATATCATTATGCGAGACTATATCAACCCTGTAAAAGCATACGAAATTATCCGTCTGAATCTATTCAAAAACAACGTAAAAGAGGATTGCGCAGAGTTTTTTTCACGGTGACGACCGCGTTCAGGGATTTTCGTCGTAAATCTTGTCAAGCAACGTATCCAATGACATTTTTAACGAAGAGGAGCGGTATTTTCCGGAAATAAAGGTCAGAAGCTTGTCCAACGGTTTTTCGAGGAGATATATCCTGACGAGGTCGACGGCGCAACAGACGGCAAAGACTATAACGCAGGAGAGAAAAACGTGCAGGATAAGCGTGCCCGTGCTTTTTGTCGCGTATTCCGGGCATTTTAATAATTTTACCCACAAAAAATCGCGTAAAAGAATATTGTCGTGAATAAGATACACTCCGAAAGCCGTTTTTGCGACGAGATTTAACGCGCCGTTGTAAAACGGTTTGATTTTTTTGCAAACGGACAGCATAAAGAAGCTTATTCCGATTATGAAAAATTCGTTGAGCTCGGCGTAAAAATATTGATTTACTGCGGTTATCGCTCCGCTCACCGCGTAAACGGCGGCGATTATTATTAGCGCGGCGAGGGCGACGACGTCTATTCTTATGTTCCATACGTCGTATTTTTTTACGTACGCTCCCAAGAAATACAGTATCACGAAGATAATAGTCATCGAAAACGTAGGGTTATCGGAAACTATATAG
>JBJFAO010000176.1:0-1918 GCA_051887955.1 Christensenellales bacterium | reverse complement strand
TACAAAAATCTCGACGGTATCGTCGCGCAGTATACCGGCGGCGTCGTTACCTCGGTCGAGCTTCTCAGCCCGAACAGCAAATTCTTCCGCATAGGCGTCAACGTTACCAACGCTTTCGACGAGGGCAACGCGGAACACGTATCGCGCGTTGACAATATATTTACGGCGATAAGAAAGAGCATAGGAGATTATCTCGAGGGAGCCAGCAACGTTTCAGCCAATATTGCGCAGAAGCGCAAAGGCATTAATATAGGACAATATAACGGTTTAACGCCCGAATACGTTTCTTATCGAATCGCGGCAGGCGAAACGCTTACGTTAAACGGAGTATTGGAGCTGCTCGAAGGAAGTCCTATGCTTGCCGAATACGATTATTCGACGGGAGAATACGACGTATCCGTAGGAACTCTCCGTCATGCAGAGGACCATTATACGATAGATTTCGTAAAAGCGAAATATAAAGTTCTTACGAGGAAAATTGACAGCTACGCCTGTACCGGAAATTGGGATAAGGAGTCGGATACCTTGACCATATCCGCGGCGGAATTTGCCGACGTAGGCTTGCCGCTGTACGTCATTCATTCCGACGACCGTACGTCGAGAAGCATATCGGAAGACGAGCTAAGATATTATTCTGCGCCGGATTGCAACGAAAGCTCTCGTCTTATGGAAAAACCGGATACCGCCGGCACTTATTACGTAAAGGTAGGAGCGGACGACAGCTTCAGTATGAACGATATAAACGTAAGTATAAAAATTACGTTGATTATAGAGTAAAACCGAAGGAGAGAGTATGGAAAACAACATTCTTACACAGGGCAAGGGTATTATTACTAAAATAGCGTTGAGCTCGGTTAACGGCGTCGACGGATTCGGCGGTAAAAGGAATAAAAAACTTTTTATAGACTTGTTGCAGGAGGATTCCGACGAGAATACCGTGCTTATCGCTTTTTGTATCCTCGACGCAACCGCGCATTTTATTGTGAAAAGCAATTCTAAAAACGAAGCCGACAATTACGTGGCTAAAGTAAGTCGGGATTATGCAGCGGTATGCAGCGGCAGGAGCGTCAATCCTTTGCGCGGAGATTACGTCACGCAAAGAATAAAGAGCGAAGAATTGAGCAAAGCCGTCGCTTACGTACATTCGCTTGCTCCCGTTTCTCCGGCGGAATACGAGTTTTGCAGTTACAACTATCTGAAAGAAGGAACTCACGGCGGAACCGCGGTAATCATTGCCGAAAACGGCGGAAGCATGAAAGAAGACGAGTTTTCCGAATGGTTGGACGGCGAAGTCGGGCGCGGATACAAGAGCGTAAAGACGGGCAGAGAGAATTTTTCACGCGTATTGAAAGAGGAAAAAACGAGATACCTCGGCGGACTTATTGAAGAAAGGACCATAGTTTACGTAATAGCCGATTTGTGCGAGCGTTGCGACGCTCCCTACAAGAAATCGGCTCGCGCTATCGGCATATCTTATAAGGAAAGACGGGATATTATGATATCCGTTCTTATAGAGATTATGCGCAGGGGGTACGCTTTTGCCGACGCCGTTTCGCTTATGAAGATATTCAAAGAGGACAGAAAAGCTCTTTTGCTCGATTGCATAGTGGAGCAAAACAGGGTAAATTCTTATTCGTACGATCATATAATAAATTCTTTCGGTATAGACGATTATTATTACGATATACTTGCCGAAATAATGAGGGGATTGCACAGAAAATACAACTACGGTTTCGAGGAGCTTTGCGTAAAGTTCCATATCCAGAACGATATTCTCGCCCTGAGAGCAAAATGCGGATTTTAGTTTTTGTCAATAAATATTGACGATAGTATAAATCAATGATAAAATATATCTATTGACACGGAGGTAATAAAGTGGAACAACAACAGGGACAGGCATTACGTAAAAAGAGGAGCT
>JBJFAO010000175.1:0-1926 GCA_051887955.1 Christensenellales bacterium | reverse complement strand
GGTTCGATTCCCATCATTCGCTCCAACGTCTTGCGACGTTTTATAAAAATATCCGACGAAATTTCGTCGGATATTTGTTTTTACTCGGCTTCCGCCTATTATATATATTTAATATAATTTATACCTAAAGATAATCAATAAATAAAGCGCGACGGATTTCCGTAGAACTACACGACGCTTCCGTCGGTTTCGCCTTTGCTTGAAAGGAGGAATTTTTTCTTTTCCCTGCGGAATATTATTAAAAACAACGCTATATCCATAATAAGATTGAGAGTCCAGCTTATCGGATACGAATAATACAGAACCGCCGGAGTACGGTACGTCCGGAATACGGTATACACCCAGATTATTCTGTACGCGCACACGCAAAGAAAGGAAGGTATCATCGGAGATATCGACCAGCCCATTCCTCTCACGCTTCCTACGAGGACTTCCACTATGCCGCAAATAAAATACACAGGCAAAATTATTTTCATTCTGTCCGTCGCGTAAGAAATAACCTCGGGATCGTCGGTATACAGGGACGGGAAGATATCCCCCGTCAGAAGAAGTATCGCCCCCATCGCGAGGCTTATGACGACAATTATCAACGAGCAATACATTGCCGTCTTTTTTATTCTGTCGAATTTTTTTGCTCCGTAATTCTGACCGGAAAAGGTTACCGCGGCGTTGCTGACGGCATTCATCGAAGTATAAACGAAACCCTCCAGACTGCTTCCGGTCGAATTGCCGGCCATAAGCTTATATCCGAAACCGTTTATACTCGACTGAATAATTACGTTGGCGACCGAAAAAAACGAGCTGAGTATTCCCGACGGCAATCCTATCCGAATCACCGAAAAAAGCTCTCGTCTGTGTATGCGCAGTTTTTTTATTTCCAGCTTTATTCCGTCCTTTTCCTTAAACAGCGCGATAAACACCAAAGCCGACGACAGGTACTGCGCCGCTATCGTCGCAAGCGCGACGCCCGCCACGTCCATCTTCGCGAAAATCACGAGGATAAGGTTGAGTCCGGCGTTCATAACGCCCGAGACGGCAAGATAGACGAGAGGTCTACGGGTATCTCCTTTCGCTCTCAGAAGAGCCGATCCGAAATTAAACGCTATATTTGCAGGCGACCCGAGAAAAAATATCTTCAGATACAATTCCGCCTTGTCGATAACGGTCGGATCCGTATCCATCCACACGAGAAAAATACGGGCGCAAAAAAAGCCGACTATACCCACAAAAAAGCCCAGAACGAGCGACAACACTACGGAAGTATGCAACGTCTTTACCGCCCTTTCTTTGTCGCCGGAGCCTATCGCCTGCGCCAAAACCACGTTTGCGCCGACGGAAAGTCCGATAGAAACGTTTATTAAAAGATTGATTAAGGCGTTGTTACTGCTTACCGCAGCCAAGGACTCCGCCCCCGTATCCGAAAATCGGCCTATGACAGCCAAATCGGTGGCGTTAAACAAAAGCTGCAATATACCCGACAATGCGAGGGGCACGGAAAAAGCAATGAGCTTCCCCATAAGTCCGCCCGACGTCAAATCGTATTTTTTCCCTATGCTTTTCATATCGGCTACATTATATGCCATACCGATTTCAAAGTCAAACGCCTTGCCGTCGACTTACCGAGCCGGAAGCCCGTATTCTCAACTAAAGGGAGTTTTTTTTCTCCCCGCAATTGACTTTTACTCCCGACGGGAATATAATGTAATAGTCCCTTTCGGGAATTAAAAAGTTTTATAAGGAGGCAAACGATGGACTCGGGAAGTACTAAAGGCTCAGACGGTTATCGATTAAGCGACGAGATACGACGAAAATTCGTTTGCCGTTATCTCAATTTTTAGACCGTCCGTAACGTCTTTATACCCTAATTCGCGTTAGGAGGTTGTTATGGATAAAGAAATACTGTTTTCTCTTCTCGAACAGAAAAAC
>JBJFAO010000174.1:0-1927 GCA_051887955.1 Christensenellales bacterium | reverse complement strand
CTTGCGCCTATTATGGCGAGGGGGATGGCTATAAGGAACAATTCCAGCAGATCGTCTCCCTTGACTTTGACTCTTTTAGCAAGGCGTATTGCTACGAGCAAGCCTATCAGCATGGCGCAGGTAATGATAATACCGTACCACGCCACGTCGCGCCCGAATATGGTAAACGCCACGCTTTCTACCCGTCCCGTCCAATGTATTTTTTCCATATCAGTCCTCCGTTTTTATTTCGACTGCTCCGGCGTTGCGGACGGAGACTCCGAAAACCTGCGTTTCGCCGAATAAAGCTTTCATGTATTTTACGTATTCGCTCATCGCCGCTTTTTCGACGAACGCGAGTATAGTGCCGGCAAAGCCCCCTCCGTGCACTCTGCATGCAAGCGTGTCTTTATGGCGTTTGGCTATGGCGAGGGCGAGGGGAATGGGCTGTTCGGTATCCCCTTTCGGATAGCAGTTCTGCAAAAGCTCGTAGCTGGAATTTCCGCTTTCGGTAATGAGAGTCAAAAATTCGTTCATATCCTTTTTTTCCAGCGCCGAAAACGCCTTCGTCACGCGTTCGTTTTCTTCGAAGAAATGAATCGCGCGCAGTATCGTTCTGCCCGAAAAGCGGTTCTTGAGCTTGGGAAGGGCGCAGAAGAATTCTTCTTTATTTACTTCGCGCAGGACGGATTTTCCGAAGAAGCCCGCCACCGCGTGCATATCGCTCCTTATGGCGGCGTATTCGTCGGTAAGGTCGCAGTGGTCTCCTCCGCAATTTATTATTACCAGCCCGACGTCGTCGAAACTCCATTCGAGGGATTTCGCTTCGGGGGAGGCGGGATCGTTAAAGTCCATATAGCTGACTCCGCCGTGCGCGGACGTGAGCTGATCCATAAGACCGGACGGCTTGCCGAAATATACGTTTTCGGCAAACTGACTTATTACCGCCATTTCTTTGAAGTCGATTTTTCCTCCGTTGTAAAGAGCGTTGAAAATTTCGCAAAGCAACAGCTCGAACGCCGCGGAAGAGCTTACGCCGGCGCCCTTGAATACCGTGCTGTGCATATGGGCGATAAAACCGCCCGTCTTTCTTCCTCTGTCGCGCAGACCTTTTATTACGCCCTTAACCAACGCTTTGCTCGTGCCGTATTCGTTTTCGTCTATTTTATCGTCGTCGAGAGAAACGGTAAAAGCGGGATATCCGACGCTTTCTATGATAACGTAGTTTTCCTTTAATTGCGTTACCGCCGCCGCGACGTCCATATCGATAGCGGAAGCTATCACAAGACCGTGGTTATGGTCGGTATGGTTGCCGATAAATTCCGCCCTGCCGCTTGCCGAGAAAAAACGGATTTTGCCCGAAAGACTTTCGGTGAGAGAAGAATATCTTTCGGCTATCGTCTCCTTGTCGGCGTCGTAAAGACGGGATATTTCGGAAACGAAGCGCGGGTTTAGAAGCAAATTTTCTTTACTTAAAGCTCTTGCCATAACAAGCTCCTTTTTGTTATAATAACGATGTATAAAAGTATATCATACGGCTACGGCTGTTAGCAAGCTATTTTAACGGTGAGGTATTTATGGAAACTATCGGAAATCTGGTCGAAGACCTGTTACTGTACGCAAAAAACAATCTCTATATGACCTACGAGGATTCGTTTTATGCGCGCAATCAGCTTCTTGAATTGTTCGAAGCGGAGCCCGGCGACAGAAAGGGAGAGGAAAAAGAGCTTAACGATATCCTCCGTCCGCTTATAGAATACGCCGTCGAAAACGATATTACCGAGGAAGGCTCCGAAGTCCGTTTCGAGACGAGAATAATGGGCTTTGTCACTCCGGCTCCCGGTTTGTTTATCAAAAACTACAACGAAATTTACCGTACGAAAGGGCCCGTGGAGGCGACGAAATACCTTTATAACTTGTCGGTAAAAAACAAGTATATAAGGCTCGA
>JBJFAO010000173.1:0-9223 GCA_051887955.1 Christensenellales bacterium | reverse complement strand
GTCGTAAGTAAGCACTCTGAATTCCGCCGTTATTACGAGAGCTCTGTCCACGTTTGTGGCGTATCTGTTGTCGCTGACTCTCGACAAAGCGTCCTCTCCGTTTATGCCGAACGCTATTCTCTCGTATCCGATTTCGGGAGTAACGTAAACCGTATAGCGCAAACCGTGTTCGATAAGCATGGAATATTCTTTTATTCCGTCGGTATAAACGTATTTACCCGCCGAATAGACAAGCTCTATTCCCGTTCGTACGTTGCCGTCGTAGGTATAGAACACTCCGTCGCGATAGCGGTACGCATTGCCCTCGGAGTCGTAAATTACGGCGTAATAAACGTCGGCGTTGCCGTGCCTGTAATCTATACGCATACTGCCGGTGTAGGACGCGCTGAACTGTTCCATTTCGACCGAATAAATATTGCGGTCGAACGTAACCTCTATGAGCTCGATATCCGCCGTAAGTCCGTCGGAGCTTTCGGTAAATCTGTTAAACCAGACCGTTCCGCCCTTGGACGTTATTTCCGCCAGCGCGGGATCTCCCGGTCTGTGCGTAATCTCTTTTGCAACGCTGTCGTGCGCCGACTTATACACCATTCTTATCGAACTGAGATAATAACCGTTTGCCGTGGACGGCGTAACGGTGAAGGCAAAATTACCGCCGTGTTCTATTCCGTAATATCTGTTGCCGTCGAGAGCGTAAGAAGCCGATACGGTTCCGCTGAAAGCGTCCGAAGCAAAGTTTTGGGAGGCGTTGGTGATTTTATAAGTAAATCCGTACTTATTTATCTCGTAAACGACCTTTACGTTTATTCTTCCGGTAGCTCCCACGCGCTTGTTTTCGTAAAGACTGCCCTTATACACGTAGGTAGCCGACCTGAGGGCGTTGGGATCCGCGTCGTCGTATCCTAACTCTATTTCAACGTCGTTGACGAAAAGTCGGGCGATATGATAGCCTACGTCCGCGCTCATATTTATAGAAACGAACCATCCGTGCGGAACGTAAGACGACGCGGAGCCGTCCGTTATTCCCGGCACGTCCTTAGCTCCCTCTTCCGATTCGTTATTTTTGTTCACGCTGAGGGTTGTAGTCCCGTTTACGCTGCTTGAATCGACGCTGATTTTGTATACGTTTCTGGAAAATACCGCTTTTACGTCCATATCCGTTTCGGGACTGAACCTGAACACGCCGGAAACGAATTTGCCGGTCGCGCCGTCCCTTGTAAGACTCTTCCAATACTGTTGCGAGCCGAAAGACACCTCTTCGCCGTTCACGTATACGGCGGCTATGTAGCAATTTGCGTTGGCGTTGATTTCCACCTCCTCTTCCGTACCGAAAAACGTAGGCTTGCCGGAGGAAACGCTGCCTTCGCCCTCGCTCGCGGTGGTGAGGACGTATTGTTCCGGATAGGTGCTTACGACCACGGTTACCGCGTCTCCTATGCCGAAAGTCCCGGCGGGAATTGTAAAGTCGAAGACCTTTTTGTCTTTCGCTCCCGCGGTGACGCTCGCGTCCAGAATAACGGAAGAATCCTTAGTCTTAACCGTAACCGAATCGACGACGTAACCGTAATCGGCGATGACTCTCACGTTGTTATCGCGATCCGCCTCGGCTTTTACGTATTCTGCGCTGACGGTGGCGTTGCCGATTACCGCACTTTCGGAAAGATCCATATCGTAACAATCGACCGCCTCGTCAACGGTCCTCGGCGCGGTGGTAATTCTCACGGTAACGTTGTCCGTTACGTCGGAAGAGGAGAACCTGTATTCCGACATATTGTAATGAACGTTGTCCGAGACGGTTACTCCGTTCTTCTCTACGGTTACCGAGGATATGCGATATCCCTCCGTTACGGTAATATCCGCGACGCACGAGGAGTGATAAACGCACTCTTTCGATTGCGAACTGTTCAACAGCACTCCGTCGAGATACGCGCCGCCCACGGTCGGATTGACGTGTTCGAAGACCACTCTGTACTTTATAGGCTCGAAGAAAAACTCCACGCGTTTGTCTTCGGTTATTTCGGTAAGTCCGAGAGAAAAATCTTCTCCCTTCTTGCTGTATTCGGCGTTTACCACGGCTCCGCCGTTTATTCTGTATCCCGCCACGTAATAACCGGGCGCGGGAGAAGCCGTCAAAACGGAGCTGCCGTTAAAGCCGGGAGCGGACGCCGTCACGCTTACCTCGCCTTCTCCTTCGTACACCGCTCCGACTTCGTATTTTATCGGCGCGAATCCGAGGTTTACGTTGTAGTTGCGGCTTACGTCAATAATTACGTCAACCGCGGTTATTCTCAGATCGCGTTTGCCGGAGGTATCGAATATACTGCGTTCCGCTATCGAAAGGTCGGCGTAAAGCCTGTTGTATAACGCCGGGTTTTCCTCCCTCTTCATCTCGGTATAGACTACGGTTTCGCCTACCGTTTTTTTCATAAACACAACGGACTTCTTGTCCTCGCACGACTCGGTATAAACGTAGTCTGCCGTTTCGTAGCTCTTTTCTCCGTAGGAATAATAGTACGAGTCGTTTATCTGCTTTATCGCAACGCCCGCGGAAACCCCGTTTACGTACCAGTTATGCAACCGCACGTCGTTTACCGTCGGAGCGTAAAGGTCGCAATATACCCCGTTGATACGCAGATAAGAAATAACGTTCCTTGCCGACGAACCGTCGTCGGCTTTCAGCCTAAGATACAGCTTGTCGCCGTAAGAATACTCCGTTCCTCCAGCTTCTCCCGAAGAAAAGAACGGACTCTCCCTTGTAAGATCGAACAAATCGGTACGGACGGTATCGCCGCCGGCGGCGTTTTCCACCCATACGGAATATTTTTTGGTATAATATTCGATTTCGACGGCGGTATCTCTCTCTATCCCCGACAAAACGAGGGTATATTGTCTGTCCGTTTCTCCCGTCGAAACAAACTTTTCTTCCCCGTTGACGCTTATCCGTTTTATGGAATAAACCGGATTGTAGCTGTCCACGAAAAAGACTATGTTGGAGCCGAAATCGACGCTGAAGCTCTCCGCCGAGCCCTCGAAGGTCGCGCCCTCGTATACGATATGTCCGGCATAATATCCGTCGCCGTTAGTTACGTCTATTTTTACTTTTTTGACGGATATCCTGACCGTTATGGCGTTGTCCGAAGTGATTTTTACGTCGAACGAAGCGTTGTTCGTGCCGGCTAAATATTCCTTCTGCTCGTGCACAACCCCGTTATACTCCCATATCGAAGAAACTATCTCGTTTCCTCTCAACGCCTCGACGGTAAGACGGTACGTGTTGTCCTCGCTTATTACGTATTCTCCGTTTATCGTCTCCCTTTTTTCAAGACTGTTTCCGTCGGAATCGTATTTGCCCTCGTTTATCGTAAGATACGCCGTACCCGAACCTTCGACGCCGAGATACAGCCTGTGCTTCTTCGCTTCCCATATAGGCATTATCCTGATTATTCCGTTTTTGAAATCCTCCGTAGAGGCGTATCTTTCGTCGTAATAAAGCTGAGTCTTATCGTCCACGGTAGCTCCGGTCAGAGCGTCCGCCCAGCCGACGAAATCGTAATGCTCCTTGACGGGATTTACGTCGGGCAAGCCGCCGTTGGTTCCGCTCGCAAACGAATCCTGATACACCACCGTGGTTCTGTATTCGTCGCCTACTCCCGATCCGGTACCCATAAAAATCAAAGTATATTCTTTTCTCTTCCATTTCGCGACGAGAGTCGTGGGCTGAGCGAATTTTTCTTCCTTGTCGATAATCTTCTGCGCGCCGTCGCCGGCTACGTACCAACCGATAAATTCCATTCCGTTGACTTCTTCCGGAACGGGAAGCCCGTCCTTAAACTCCGGTATACCGTCTCCGACGTAAGAAATCGGCTTGTCGTAAGGCAGGTCTTTCAATACGTATTCCACGCCGCCGTTTTCCGTCTTAAGATAGTTCATAAAGGTAATATCCGTAGCGTTGTAAGCGAATATTGCTTTTATGTTTATCTGACTTACGTCCGCGTTGGGAGTAAAGCTGAGCTGATAATCCTCCGCAGAGCTGCCCGCTTTGGTGGAAGCGAACGTAAGCTGCTGCCCCGATATGCCGACGGGCACGGTGTTCAGTCCTTCCGCTTTGACCTCGTACTCTTTGCCGTCGACGCCCGTTATTATCCAATGAGAAAATTTACGCGAATTGTACGGCGTGGCTATTATGGTAGCCGTCTTGTCGTGGGCGTAATATCCCTCCGAACGCATCGTTATTTGCCCCATATCGTTGCCGTACACGTCCGCCGGCACCGTCATAAGAACGTCGGTAGCGGTTTTTTGATAAATCGGACGATATATCATATCCCTGTCTATCGAAGAATAATCGCTCGGATTCCAGCCGACGAAAGTATAGCCGTATTTTTCCATTCCGGGATCGGAGCCGTATACGGGAGCCTTGGTCGCGCTTTCGCCGAACGAAACCTTTTCCTCCGACGCGACGGTTCCGTTGTCGTAATAAAATCTGACGGTATAGCGCGCTTTCTTGAATTTCGCTATATAGCTTTTGTTTTCGGTAACGCCCGTATCCTTTCTGGACGCCTTGGGATAGCCGTCGCTCCATTCCTCGAATACGTAGCCCGTTTCGGGAACCGCCACAACCGTCGCTGCGGAGCCGCCGTTGGGCACGTATTGAGTAAGCTCTCCCTTTACCGTGCCGCCGACAGAGCTTTCGTATTTTACCACGCAGTCCACGTTTTCGACCTCGAAAGTAACGGACTGCTCGAATCCGCCGTACGACAAAACGACGTTGTTCGTGCCGGGTTTGGTCAAGTCGAGTCCCTCGTAAACGGTGCCGGAAAGAGGAACCGACGTCGAAGTGCCGTCGGAATAATGAACGGTAACGTAAATCTCGGCGGGATTGCTGTTGATTCCCACCCCGTCGGCAGTCGTCTTTTCTATGCTCACGATTTTCCTTTCGGTCGTCAACGTGTCCTCGGTAGCCGGAAGGAACGCAAGCAACAGCATAACGAGCGCGACCGCAATCGCGACGACGACTCCTATGGCGATTTTATAACCGGAGCCGACCAGCACCCGTCTTTGTCCCGATTTATAAGCACCTCTCATAAAAACAACATCTCCTGTGTCACCGTTTTCCGCAAAAGGGCGCAGTATACCCTTTTGTACAAGTATTATATAATAAATAAAATAGAATTTCAAGAGGTTAACGGAATATTTCCTCAAACGTCTCCGGACCGAAGCAAGCTCCGACCTTTTACGACGGATTCGACGTAATTTTATTTTTGCCTCATATCGCGCCGTTTCGTTGCAAAATACGGCGGTTTTATTTTGCTGTTTTTTCGTATTTTCCCCAAAAAAATAAGTTGAAAAAAACGTCGGTTTTTACGATATTAACCGACGTTTTCCGACAACCGATAAAATTCCCCAAAGGCAGTTGCGTCCACTATAATTCTTCTTCTATAAGCCTTATAAGCTCCTCTTTTCCTATGCCGAGACTCTTATAATACGCGACGTCGGCGCGGAGCTTTTCCCTTGCCCTCTCCCTTAGAGCGGAATCGTGTCTCCCGCCTTTGACGAAACAACCTTTTCCCTGTACGGTATAAATAAAGCCGTCCTTTTCCAGCATCTCGTAAGCCGTTCTTACGGTAATCACGCTTATGCAGAGCTCGCCGGCTACTCCCCTTATGGAGGGCAGACTTTCTCCCTCCGCCATTTCTCCACGAGCTATCTGCCCGGCTATACAGTCGTAAAGCTGACGATAAACCGGTTGCCCGGGCGCGTTGCTTATCACGAGCTTCGTCACAGACTCACCTTTTCGAATTTTTTTACGGATACGAAATACGCGCCGCACACGCTCGCGGCGTATACAATCGCGCCGACGATAAATACGACTATCCTGCACCATAAGTATTCGCGGGAAAATCCGTCCAGCGCTCCGTGCAAAACCGGTATTATACCCACTATTGTCTCTTCTACGACTATGTAGAGAGCATAGCAAATCGTCGCGGTCAGAATACTCAATCCCGTACGACACCCTCGCGCAAAATACATCGGAAAGAAAATCGAATTAAAGATACCCAAACCTATGAGAATGAGACCATAAAACGCGAAATTTGCGTCAAGTCCGACTATGTTTTCACCGTACAGAACAAAGGAAGAAACGCAGCCGCATACTACCGCAACAGCCAACTGCATAAGCTCGATAAACACCGCGCTCATAACCTTGGCTTTAGCCACGTCGCGCCTCGGAACGGGCAAAGAAGCGGTATATTCCAGATCTCTGTTTTCGGAGGCGCAATTAAAAGTAATGAAAATACTCAGGATACAATAGCTTACTCCCACGCAATACGGATATTGCGGAATAAGCAACATGCACGATAAAAGCGGAAAAAACCAAACTATGGGCAAATACGTCAATCTGATTTCTTTTTTCAACAAATTAAACATTTCCGTTCCCCCTCCCGTAATAAACGGATATATCTTCGAGCGTAGGTCTGTCGACGGAAAAGCCCTCGACGCCGGCAAGCTTTTCTTTGGATATAAGCGCGGAAAAATTATATTTGTTTTTCTTCACTCCCACGCTCTTTTTTATTATGTCCTCGGTGAGCTCGTCAACCCCTCCGCGGATAATCGCGTAAGAGTCGAGCAAGCCGTCTTTAGTGTCGTTTTCCACTATCTTTCCGTCTTTTATAAACAAAATATAGTCGGCGCACTTTTCCAGATCCGACGTTATGTGGGTGGAAAACAACACGCTTTTATCCCCCGACGACACTATGTCCGACAGTATCTCCAATATCTCGTCCCTCGCCACGGGATCGAGACCGCTCGTAGGCTCGTCGAGAATAAACAAATCGGCTTCGTGACTCAGAGCAATCGCCAGACCGAGCTTAACCTTCATTCCTTGCGAAAGCTCTTTTATTTTTTTATTTTTGTCTATGCCGAACTTTTTAAGATATCCGTCGCAGACGTCCTGTCTCCATTCTTTGTAAAACGAAGAAGTAACGTCGACGTATTTTTCCACCTTGACGAGCTGATAAGAATTGACGGCGCCCATCAAAAACCCGATTTTTTGTTTGATTTCCGTTTCGTGGGTTTTCATATTTTTTCCGAATATTTCCACCTCTCCCGAATCGGGAAAAACAATGTTCATTACCGACTTAAGAGTCGTTGACTTGCCCGCGCCGTTCGCTCCGATAAAACCCGTGATATATCCCGACGGCACCTCGAAGCTTACGTTGTCCAACAAAAACGCAGGGTATCTTTTTACAAGATTGGTTACCTTTAACAAATTTGCCTCCAACTGTGTATATTTGATATGCACAGTATAGACCTGTCACAGGCTTTTGTCAAGAAAAATTTCTTAATTATGAAAAACTCAAAATCTTCTGTTTTTGCTTCCCGTTCCGCGATTTACAAAGGAATACACTACCAAAGCGATTGCAATCAGCGCGCACACGCAACAAACGGAAATGCCCGCTATCGCGCCGACGGACAAACCGGATTTCTTTCCGGTATCCGTTTGTTCTCCGATATCGTCGGCAAGCCATTTCGCATAGAGCTTCGTGTCTTTGTCTACCGAATACAAAACGTTTACGGCGTCGTCGGAAAAATCGGGAGTGAGATACCAACCGCCGAAATTATATCCCTCTCTTTCGGGTACGGGTAGTATGGTTCCCGGTTCGTACGGTAAAGCTTCGTTTTCGCCTTCGTTGACGAGCGTAAGGCTGAAAATATGAAATACGAGATTTATAGAAGCCGTCGTACCGTCCTCCCAGCAATAGTTGTCGGTATCGGTAAGACTTGCCGTCGCAGTGTATTCTCCCGCGTCTTTACCCTTGCCTACGACGGTAAACAACTCGGATAGGTCGGTTTTTACCGACTGTTCCGAGCCGTTGTAAACAAGCTCGTCGATTACTACGGGTATAGGCACCGACGCCTTGTTGATTTTCCACCGAATGCTTACGTCCGCCGTAGTGCCGTCCGCCCACACGCAGTTATTCTTGTCTTTCAGCACGGCGGTCGCAGTATACTCTCCGGCGTTTTTACCCTCCGCTCCGGCGAGGGTATAGTATTGGCTTTCGTTGACGGGCGCGGATTGCGTATACGGCAAATAAGAGCATTCTCTCAACGCATACGGCTTTTCCAACCGCATAGGCTGAATACGCCATTCGAGAGTCTTCTCCTCCGTCCCTCCGTCGCGCCAGACGTAATTGTTTTTATCGGGCAAATTTATTTTCATAACGTACACGCCCGCATTGCGCGCGATATTGTCGCTTATTACGCATTCCGTTTCCGTGGTTTTACCTTCCTGCTCTCCGCCGTCGTATACGTAGGTTCCTACCACCGAAGGAAGGTCTATAATCTTCTTTCCTATACTCCAGACTATTTCGACGTCGGCTACGCTTCCGTCCGACCAACAATAATTGTCTTTATCGCAAATAATCGCCTTTGCGGTATAATCTCCCGCAGCCGTTCCCGTATTGCCGCTAAGCGAATACAACCCTTCCGCACTCTCCGATATCGGCGCGCTGCGGAGACTTCCGTCGTAAACAAGCTCTTCGCCCGAATTGACCGGCTTTTCGATTTTTCTTCTTTCTATTGTCCATTCCGAAGAAATCGGATTTATGCTCCCGTCCGACCAACAATAATTGCCGTTAACGAGACTGAATACGACCTCGTACGTGCCTGCGTTCTTCGCGCTTGCCCCTTCCGCGGAGATTCCGACCTCGCCGCCGGCATACGCCGATTTTTGAGTGCCGTCGTACACAAAAGAAGTCGTGATTGTCGGCACGGTCAACAGCTTCGGTTTTATCACGAACGTAAGCTCCCTTTCGGGACGAAGCTCGTCGTAGCTCCATTTGTAATTGTTGTTTTTGAGAGCGTATACCACGGTGTACGTTCCTGCGTCGGTAGCTTCCGTTACGTCGGGGACGCACCCTTCCGTGCCCTCGCCCGCATATAAAAATTCTATGGGAAAACCGCAATAGGTGTACTCCGAAACCACGGCTATCGGATCTTCGACGTATTTGACGCCGATTTCCCAAATCAAAACCACGCTGACGTTCTCCGCGTCGTACCAACGGTACAAGTCGTAATCGGTCAGAGTAAGCGTTACTTCGTATATACCGGCGTCGACGCGACCGTAGCCGTTCTCTATTTCGTAAAAATCGCTTTCGGGAATTCCGCAGTACTGAATCTCTCCGTTATACGTAAACTCGCCCGTTATTTGCGGAATCGTCACCCACAT
>JBJFAO010000172.1:0-1953 GCA_051887955.1 Christensenellales bacterium | reverse complement strand
TTACAAAAAATAACGCGTCCGAAAAACACGGACGCGTTATTTTAACGCAAGTAGCTTATTCCTCGAAGAAAGTGTGCTTAGCTACCCATTTTTTCATTTTGATGCTAAGCCAGAAGGAATAGATTCCGATGGTGATTATCGTAAGCAAAACCCACTTTATGTAGTGACCGAAAAGCTGACCTCCGGTTCCGTCGAACACAAGCCTTTTGCCTTCGATTACGGTATGCTTCGTTTCCCATCTGCAAATCATACATTTCGCCCACGGAAAAGCTATACCTATCGTGATTAACGTGAGAAGCCCGCCAAGTATTCTCCAGCCGAGAAGCTGCGCCAAACCGCCGTCAAAATAGGATTCGGGTTTTTCGGTAGTAATTTTTTCGTCCATTTTGTAGACCTCCTCTTTTTTATTCAATTATAATAAATATTCATTTTCATAGTCAATACCAAATAGAAAATTTGCCGAGAATTCTGTTTTTTTGCTTGTTTAGCCGACAGAATTACACCGTTTTTAAGCAAATCTTAATCGCTGACCACGGCGGGATTTATGGCAAATTCGTTGAGAAGGGAGGTTTTCGGTATTTCCGTTATCGGAATTAAAGAGACCTCGTCGAGTACGTTTTTTATATTTTCGTATTCTTCGATACGGCAATCGTCGAGAGATTTTCCGATACATTGCTTGTATATGAAAAGCTCGTAATCGAACGCGCTGTCGATAAAATAATCGGCGTAATCGGTGTACGGCGTAATGTATTTGCTTTCGGCAATACAAACTTCTTCCCATTGCTCCGCCGTTTGCTCGAATCCGTATCCTCGGGTATGAAAATCCCGTATCGTACGGCGCAACAGTCGCAATTCGTCCGGCGCCAATTTTCTACCGGAAGGCATAATAAACGTTTTGCGCGGTTTTATGCTTATTCTGGCAATCTGGGTATCGTTGCGCCCGATTATCGTGGGGTTGAGGGCGTGTATCCCTTCTATAATGACCACGTCCTCGTCGTGCAAACGCAAAATCGTCTTTTCTTCTTTCCTCTTCCCGGCAATAAAATCGTACTCCGGTATCTCCACCCATTCCGAATCGAGCACTCCGCCGATAACCTTGCGCAACAGCTCCATATCGAGAGTTTCGGGAGAATCGAAATCGCGCACGCCCGACGGAAGAAAGGGCACCTTGTCGCGGTCTATAAAAAAATCGTCCATTCCGATATAGTGCACCATTACGCCCTTGTTACGTAGCTTTTCGTTGAGAAGCTTGCTGAAAGTGGTTTTCCCCGAAGAGGACGGACCGGCAATCATTACTACGCGGACGTGTTTTTTATCGAAAATATCGTCGGCGACGGCTTCCACCTGCCTGTCAAAGTATTTTTCGCTGCGAAATATGAGCCCGGCCAAATCCTTTTTTGCCGAGCGTTCTATATCCGACCATATCGCTTTTTGCATAATAATTTCCTCTATGCGCATACTAACATAGTATTCCGCGCACCCTTATATCGTTTCTTTTATCATTATAAACTATAACAAATTAAAAAACACACCCATAATAAAAATTCTTACTAAATATCAAAAATAGTTGCAACCTGAAATACTTTATGCTAAAATAACATAGTGCTTTGCCGATGTGGTGGAACTGGCAGACGCGCGGGACTCAAAATCCCGTGATGGCAACATCGTGTGGGTTCGACCCCCACCATCGGCACCAAAAGAAAGAACGCTTTTTTATAAGCGTTCTTTCTTTTTATACGTCTTTTCCCTCGCAAAACGGAATAGTAACTATTACAGCATATAAAACAGCATCTAGTCAAGAAACTAAGCTATTTTACCATTTTTATAAAAAATATATAAGATCTTAAAGTATTATGTTGTCAATCTATCTTGTGTAATATAAACATACACCATATCTGTTATTTACTCATAACGTCCAAAAGTTGTTGATAACTGTTTACAACATCATAATGA
>JBJFAO010000171.1:0-1954 GCA_051887955.1 Christensenellales bacterium | reverse complement strand
CGTTCATGCCTATCGTCTTTACCGTGGAGTCGCTATATTGCACGTTAAGGCGCAATGCGGACACGTCGAACTCTCCGGCATAAGCCGTGGAAGGCACGGAGGATTGATCCACGCTTATGGATACTACTCGTACTTCCTCCTCTTTATCCTGCTGCTCCTGCGCTACGCAACCGACCAGCGCAAATACGAGCACGAGAGAGATTACAATGGCAAATATAATTTTGTTTCGCATATTCACTACTCCGTGATTTTGGCAATATATAATTAATATAACATATATTACTGAATAAATCAATAGCTATCAAAACAAATGCCGCAATAAAAACAATCTGTGAAAATTAGGTCAAAAATCAAAAAACTCAGCCTTCTGCGCAAGAATACCGTCTATCCTTTCAACGTATTCTCTAAACCCTTTAGGATTGGATAATCTATCTATTCTGTTGCCGTGGATACGCTTACTCATCGCGCCAGCGCCAGCGCCTATTACCGTTATGCTTTCTTCCATCATATCTATATTGTATTTGCACTGTTTATAAGGCAACGAATATCCTACGTTTTCGAGATTGTCGTACATATTTTTCTGACGATACATATAATACGGAGCATAGCCGCCGACAATCAATCTTTCAATCGAATAGTCGCTCATTTCTTTTATAAGTCCGTCCGCTTCTTTAACCGTTCCGGAGGTGGTCATTAACGACCCTCTTTTCAGGCTCAGGGTGTGTACGGTGACGTTATCGGGACGCAATTCGATAGTCCTTTCAAGACTATCCGAAAAGTCGCGGAATTTTTCTTCGGGCAACCCTGCAATAAGATCCATATTGACCGAAAATTTTCCTTCGACCTTACCGTAAGCCGTATAAATATCCTGTACGGTATGCTTTCGTCCGATTAAATCAAGGGTTTTTGACTTAAAGGTCTGCGGATTTACCGACACGCGCGTGACGTTATTTGCCGTCATAACGTCGACGAGCTCGTCGTCTATCACGTCGGGACGCCCCGCTTCCACGGTAAATTCTACGCCGTAATCTTTTATAATCGCAAGTATTTTGCCGAGATATTCCGCGCCCAAAGAAGCAGGCGTCCCGCCGCCGATATAGACAGAACCGACAACCCTGCCGCTTTTTTTGACAGCCTCTTTTATTTGTTCGAGCTCCGCTATCACGCAATCGACATACCTCGGAATTTCTTTTTTTACCCTGCCTATTTCCGTACTGATAAAAGAACAATACGAACATCTCGTAGGACAAAAAGGAATATTTACGAAAATAGCGACGGCGTTATCCGACTTATTTATTATCCCCTCTTGATTTTTTACGCAATCGGCAATCAATTTCGCCCTGTCCGGAGTCACGCCGAATTCGTTTATCATATATTCGCGAGGCGCGCTTTCGTTCAGCAATTCATAATAAAGCTTTGTCGGTCTCACTCCGGTAAGACTGCCGTACGGAAGTTTTTTATCGAGCTTTTGCGATAAAAACTCGTATAAAAAGTTTTTCAGAAAACGTTTCGTATACTTTTTATAGTAAGAAATATCGCAGTCGGATATTAAAAAACTCTTTTCGGCATTTCCCCAAACGTCGCTTTCTATAGAACATATAAACGCTTTCCCGTCGTAACGACAGTTCCATTTAAGGTAGCTTTCCGCGTTTTGATCCACCTCTATAAAGGGAGCGAACGCCCTGGGAATATCCTGGACGTCGTTTAGATAATCGTATTCGGCGGGAATAATGCGAATCTTCATAATTCTGAAATTATATCGTTAAATTCTTTTTCGTAAGACAATTCCGTACTTGCACCGTGTCCGGGATAAACCTTGTATTCTCCCGCGAGATTAAACAGCTTAACAAGCGATTTTTTCATATCGCAATAATTTCCTCCCGGGAAATCGGTTCTGCCGTAACTGCCGAAAAATAAAGTGTCTCCTGAAAATATATTGTTTTCGATTATATAG
>JBJFAO010000170.1:0-1967 GCA_051887955.1 Christensenellales bacterium | reverse complement strand
GAGGAATACGCCGAATTCAAAAAATGGGACTTGGGCGACATCCTCGGCGTCGAGGGAGAAGTATTTACGACTCATTCGGGCGAAGTAAGCGTCAAGGTAAAAAAAGCCACGCTCCTCAGCAAGTCGTTGCTTCCCCTGCCGGAAAAATATCACGGGCTTAAAGACACCGATTTGCGTTATCGTCAGCGTTACGTCGACCTTATCGCCAATCCAGAGGTTATGGACACCTTCAAAAAGCGCAGCAAAATAATAAGCTGTATCCGTCGTTTCCTCGACGAAAAAGGCTTCGTAGAGGTAGAAACGCCTATTCTTAACAGTATCCCGAGCGGAGCGAGCGCACGTCCGTTCGTCACGCATCACAACACGCTCGACATAGATATGTATCTCCGCATCGCGCCGGAGCTCTACTTAAAACGTCTTATCGTGGGCGGTTTCGACAAGGTTTACGAGATAGGTCGTTTGTTCCGCAACGAGGGCATGGACGTAAAGCACAACCCCGAATTTACCACCATAGAGCTCTATCAGGCGTACGCCGATTACAACGATATGATGGACATAACGGAAGAGATGTACAAATACTGCGCCGAAAAGGTGCTCGGCACGACGACCATTACCTATCAGGGCACCACTCTCGACCTCGGAGTAAAGTGGCCGAGAATGACTATGACCGAAGCGGTTAAAAAGTACACGGGCATAGATTTCGACTCCGCCGAGCTTCCCGAAATTATCGAACAGGCGAAAAAAATCGGAGTAGAGCTCGACGAGGACGTCACCTGGGGAAAAGCTCTTTACAAGGTGTTCGACGAAAAAATCGAAGAGCATCTTATCCAGCCTACCTTCATTACCGACTACCCGGTAGAAGTAAGTCCTCTCGCAAAACGCAAGCCGTCCGACAAACGTCTGACAGAAAGATTCGAGTTCTTTATGATAGCCTGCGAAATGGGCAATGCCTTCAGCGAGCTCAACGATCCGATCGACCAGCGTTCCCGTTTCGAGCAACAAGCCAGAGAAAGGGCGAACGGCGACGACGAAGCGCAGATGACGGACGACGATTTCGTCACCGCCCTCGAATACGGTCTGCCTCCCACGGGCGGTCTCGGAATAGGCATAGACAGAATGGTAATGCTCTTTACCGACAACTATTCCATAAGAGACGTTCTGTTGTTCCCGACGATGAAGCCGAAAAAATAAATGCGGCGACACGGCTTCCGCTCGCACGCGCGGAAGCCGATTTTTATAATCGCAAACGGTATTATCCGTCGCGCAACGGAAAAAATATTAATGCGGTTTATTAACCGCTCTTGCAAACTTAAAATACGGATATTCTTAAAAAGGAGCCCGAAAACACTTATAAAAGGAATCCTTATCCGGAATATCGTAAAAGGTACTTTATGAAAGGTAAATTTATCACGTTCGAGGGCTGCGAAGGAGTGGGAAAATCCACTCAGCTGCGACTCATAAAAGAATATATGCAATCCACGGGTCAGGAAGCGATATTCACCAGAGAACCGGGCGGCACGCCCCTCGCCGAAAAAATACGCAATATAATCCTTACCGAAGAAATGTGCGCGGAAACGGAAGCGGAGCTTTTTGCCGCCGCGCGTTGCGACCATATCGACAATCTCATTTTGCCTGCGCTGAGAGAAGGAAAAACGGTAATCTGCGACAGATACGTGGACAGCTCCCTCGCCTATCAGGGCTTCGGCAGAAATCTCGGATACGAAAGGGTAAAAGATATCAACTTTTACGCTTTTGAAAACTGTATGCCCGACGCGGTGGTTTTTATAGATATGAACCCCCTCGAGAGCTGGCGCAGAAAAAAAGGCACGGTTATAGAAAACGACAGAATGGAAAAAGAAAGAGATTCTTTCCACGTTAAAGTTTACGAAGGCTTCAAAACAATCGAAGGAAAAAACGGCAATTATCTTTCCGTCATTCCGGAAACGGACAAGGTCGCGACGTCGTCG
>JBJFAO010000169.1:0-1972 GCA_051887955.1 Christensenellales bacterium | reverse complement strand
TACTTGCCATAAAAAACCTCCTACGGTAATTATACCATAGGAGATAATTGTAAAGGTCCTTTTTATGGAGTGTCCCAAATGGGGTTCACTTCACTTTTGACCGTCCTTTTCTGTTTCGCAGGCAAATTTTGGTAAATCCGTATTGCAAAAAAAGCATAGGTATGGTAAAATTAAATACAAAGTATTTATAGGCGGTTTTTTACCGCTACAATATAAGGAGACAAGATGACCGACAACAAACACGTTCTGGATTTCGTAAACAAATACGCCGAGCTGTTCCAACCCGACGACGTAGTCTGGATTGACGCCGGCAAAGAACAGTACAAGATGCTCGTCAGCGAAGCCATCGCGACGGGAGAAATTATTAAATTGAACAACAAGCTCCTGCCCGGATGCCTGTATCATCGCACTCAGCCCGACGACGTGGCGAGGGTGGAAAACCGCACTTTCATATGCACTAAGGATAAAGAAACGGCGGGACCTACCAACAATTGGATGGACCCTGCCGAAGCATATAAAACTCTCGACGCCATAGCTAAGGGAGCGATGAAAGGAAGAACCATGTACGTCATTCCTTTCTCTATGGGAAAAATCGGCTCTCCGTTCGCTAAATACGGGATAGAGCTTACCGACAGTATATACGTTGTGCTGAATATGATGATTATGACGAGAGTTTCTCCCAAAGTTCTTGAAAAAATAGGTGACGGAGACGATTTCGTAAGAGGTATTCACAGTAAGTGTAATCTCGACTCCGAGAAAAAATATATCTGCCAATTTCCCGAGGACAATACCATATATTCTCTCAACAGCGGATACGGCGGAAACGTTCTTCTCGGCAAAAAGTGCTTTGCTCTTCGCATAGCGTCTTATCAGGGCTGGAAAGAGGACTGGATGGCGGAGCATATGCTTATTCTCGGCGTGGAAAAGCCCGACGGGGAAATAAAGTACGTAACGGCGGCTTTCCCGAGCGCTTGCGGAAAAACCAATCTCGCTATGCTTATTCCACCGAAATGTTATTTGGACAAGGGCTATAAGGTATGGACTGTGGGTGACGACATAGCGTGGCTCCGCAAGGGGCGTAACGGCATGCTCTACGCCGTCAATCCCGAAAACGGATTTTTCGGAGTGGCTCCCGGAACGAACGCGAAGAGCAACTACAACGCTCTGATGAGCACCAAGAGAAACACGATTTTTACCAACGTGGCTCTCGATTTGAAGAACAAAACGGTATGGTGGGAGGGTATTAAAGAGCCGGCTCCCGAAAAAGCCGAGGATTGGAAGGGAAATCGTTGGTACGAAGGGAAAACCGACGAAAACGGACAGATTATAAAAGGGGCTCATCCCAACAGCCGTTTTACCGCTCCGGCGAAAAATTGTCCGTGTCTGAGTAAAGAATTCGACAATCCCAAGGGCGTGCCGATAAGCGCGATAATTTTCGGCGGTCGCAGGGCGAAATCCGCGCCGCTCGTGTACGAAGCGAGAGATTGGGAGCACGGCGTATTCGTCGGTTCGGTTATGGCGAGCGAGACGACTGCCGCCGCTGCGGGAAAGGTCGGAGTGGTGCGTCACGATCCGATGGCAATGCTTCCTTTCTGCGGTTATAATATGGGCGATTATTTCAAGCATTGGTTGGATATGGGCAGAAAGATAAAAAACAAGCCGAAAATATTCAACGTAAACTGGTTCCGTACAGACGAAAAAGGCAGCTTTATCTGGCCGGGATTCGGAGACAATATGAGGGTTCTCGATTGGATAATACGCAGATGCGAAGGGACCGTGGACGCCGTGGAAACCCCCATAGGATATCTGCCGAGACCGGAAGATATAAATCTCGAAGGGATGGACGGTTTTACGGTGGACGATCTGAAAAAAATTCTTGACGTCGACGTAAAAACCTGGAAAGCCGAAGCTAAGGATATTGCCGAATACTACAAGCTTTTCGGAGACAAGCTCCCGGAAAAACTCGCAAAAC
>JBJFAO010000168.1:0-1988 GCA_051887955.1 Christensenellales bacterium | reverse complement strand
TACTTCAATTAGAAATTTTCATTTCACGTAATTTTATCCGTAAGATTTTAGCCCGTAAAGGCAAGCGTCACGACATAGCTTTAAATAACCGACTTAACGGTTACTTTGTTCACTTGCTGTTGTTAGAGGAAGTGGGTAAAAAATCGTACCGAAGATAATAAACCTATAACAAATAACGGCAGAGCCGATAGAGCAAACACGCTCTATCGGCTCTATTACTATTAATGAAAGTAAATGATAAAAACGAACCCGTCTCCTAATGGAAACGGGTTCGTTTTTACTTTGTCTGGTGACCCCAAGGAGATTCGAACTCCTGTAGCCGCCGTGAGAGGGCGGAGTCTTAACCGCTTGACCATGGGGCCTTATCAAAGCGTAATTTATTGTAGCATAAGATATCGGGTTTTTGCAAGCGATTTTTTATTTATTTCGGCGTTACGGAAAAACAAAACGACAGCGGACGGAAAAACGGCGCGTCCGGGACGTGCCCGACGCGCCGATAAAAACGCTTTGTCTTTTAATACCTTAAGTCCTTATGCGTAAACGCGATATCCGAACAGATCGGTAACGACTGCGCCGTCTACGGTGACCGCATAGCGGTATTCGGCGGTTTCGTCAAGCGAGGTCCAGTTGTTCTCCTTATATGCCGCGCCTACGAGAGTTCCCGCATAGACCGTTCCGCAACCGTTCACGGCGAGAGTACCGTTTCCGATACCGTAGCTCAGCGTCATAAGACCGTCCACAACGCCCACGTAGCCGCCTGCGTATACGGAGCCTACGTTTTCTATGGTTATATTCAGTCCGCTTATACTGTTCTGTACCTTACTGTCAGCTTCAAACGTTCCTCCGAGTCCTTTGCCTACGAAACCGGAAACAATAACGGTGGTGCCGTACAAATCCGCGCCTACGATGTTGATTTCACCGCTTACGGTTACGTTACGTAAAGTTCCCACGCTGTTTATTACGGCAATTGCGCCGAATACCAGCTCTTCGTCGCATACCGTCCTGTCGTAGTATACGTTCACGCCGAGGTCGGTTATACTGCCTGCGTTTTCATAAACGAGCGCGTCGGTAACGTTCATAAGAGAGGAGAGCGTTCCTTCTTCCGCAGACCAGCTGTTCTCGTTCTTTCCGTCGATACTTCCCGTAAACTTGAGTCCGTAACCTATCGTCCTGAACGCGGTATCTGCGTTGCCGTCGTCGAACGCAATGTCGTTGGCAACGTTGTAGTTTGCGTAAAGCATATGTTCTATCTTACGGAACTGCTCGGCAGACGTTACTTTGAACTTGTCGGTAACCGTGCCCAATCCTTCGAGATAATACAGATTGTCGGTAACGAACACTTTACTGAATGCGTTTGTGCCGTCGCTGAAAGTGCTCTTTCTCATATCGCCGTCGTCGAACGCAACCATGTTCACCGCTCCGCTTATCGAGCTGTTGACGACCTGTCCGTTGCTGTATGCGTTGTCCTTGACCGCATATATGTCGGAAGAGGAATTATCGAGCGTTCCCGTCGCGCTTATCGCGCCTATTTCGGAGCTTACGGAAGTAACTTCAACTCTGCCGAGAGCATATACCGCTTTGGAATACTCCACTTCTTTACCGTTGACGACGGTAGATATTTTTCCGCCCATAACCGTTCCGTCCACGCTGCCGATAATTCCGCCCGCGGTGGCCTTGACGTCAGCCGCGACTTTAATATTGACGATACTGAACACGTCGTAGACGTTGCCGCCAGTAGCGGTACCGGATATTGCGCCGATAAACACCGTGTCGTCGCTTCTTACGCTTATATTTCCGACGGCAATAACGTTTTTAACCTCGCCGCCGTAAATTCTGCCGGCAATAACTCCGGCGTAAATCGTTCCGCTGCCCTCGATATCGAACTGTACGTCCGGCACGACGATATTGCATACCGTACCGCTTACCGCCGCAAACAGACCGATAACGTCTCCGTCGGAAGCGTCGATGCCGTTAAAGTCCACGAACTT
>JBJFAO010000167.1:0-1989 GCA_051887955.1 Christensenellales bacterium | reverse complement strand
CCCCTATTACAGAAAATATGAAATCGGATTCTGCGAATGGCAAAAATAAATATTTTTGTCGGCTGGCAAACAATCCCACGCCGAACAAACCTCCGTTACCGAGCGCATAATATGACTGAATGAGCTGATATCCTTCGTCCTTGGGATTTTGCCACGGATCTATAAACGCAAAAAATCGTTTAACTCTGTACGGTTCGAGGACAATAAGCGTAGGAATGGCAATCGCCAGCAAAATCAAAATTACGACAAGCTTTTTACCCGGCAAACCTGCGACGTAAACGAGTATCACAAACGCCATCCCAACGCACATGGTTATACTCATATTGGGCTCGAACATAATCAAAGCGCACACCGCGCCCGCGCTAAGAACGGGTACGATAAGTCGTTTGGTCTTGTCGGGAGGATATTCGCTCATATATCCGGCTAGAAACACCATGAGACCGAATTTTGACAGTTCCGAAGGCTGAATTGTGGTAAATCCGAGATTCAGCCACCGAGTCGCTCCATAGCTTTCCACGCCCAAACCGGGGATAAAAACCAAAGCAAGCAAAACTACGGAAAAAGCGAGAATAAACCATTTGAGCTTTTTCAGCCATTCAATTTTCAGCTTGCATCCCAACGCCATAAAAACGACGCCGGCGACGAAAGCAACGGCTTGTTTTTTTACGTAAAAAAAGCTGTCGCCGAATTCCTTTTCCGCCGAATAGGAGCTTGCGGAATATATCATCACAATACCGATAAGGGCGAGAATTACGCTCGATATCAATATAAGATGCTTTTCTTTTAATCTAAACCTTGATTGCATAGACGATTTCCTTGAATTTTTCCCCACGCTCCGCATAGCTTCTGAACCTGTCGAAGCTTGCGCAACAAGGGCTTAACAGAACGTTGGTCACCATTTCGTTTTCGCTGAGTTTTTGAACGCAGGTTTCCAAATCAGGATAAACGTTTACGTCGCAGAATCCCATTTTTTGTGCGGAATTATATATTTTTTCCGCATTTGAGCCCGTTACGGCAACGCTCACGACCTTATCGTCTATGTTTTCGAAAAATTCGCAGAAATCTTCGTTTTTATCGCTTCCGCCCATTATCAATCCGACGCTTCCCTCAAGACTCGCTATCGCGTATCGGCAGGCGTGCACGTTCGTCCCTTTCGAATCGTTGTAGTAGTTTTTTCCGTTTATAGTAGTGACGTATTCGATACGATTGGGCAACAGGCAATACTCTCTGACAAGCTTTGCCATATGTTCTTTTCTTACTCCGCACAAATTGCCGACGTTCATGGCGATAAGCAGATTGAATCGGTTGTGCTCTCCCCTCAAACGACACTCCTTAACGTGGCAAACCGACGAATCGCCGAGCATAAAGAAATTATCTTTTATGTATACGTCCGATACTCTGGAACGAACCGATACAGGTACCGGTCTCGCTTCGGTATATTTTACGAAACCTCTTACCGCGCCGTCCTCGTTGTTATAGACGAAATAGTCTTTCTTCGTCTGATAACGGCAAATTCCGCTTTTAGTCGCCACGTAATCGCCGTAACCGTTATATCTGTCGAGATGATCCGGCGCGAGATTGAGAACGACGGATATGTCGGGATGCAAATTGCCGATATGCTCGAGTTGAAAGCTACTTACCTCTATTACGGCATAATCGAGTCTCGTCCCGTCAAGCACTACCTGAGAAACGGGATATCCTATATTGCCCATAGCCTTACATCTGAATCCGGCGGAAGAAAGCAATTTTTCTATCATCGTCACGGACGTGGTTTTGCCGTTTGTGCCCGTTACCATAATTTTTTTACAGTCGAGAAAAGAGCATCCGAATTCAAGCTCCGACAGTACGGGAATATTTTTTTCTTCACATATTTTAATTATCGCATGAAATTTCGATATGGACGGACTTACTACGACAAAATCTATCGAGTCGAAATCTATCTTCTCCACGTCGTGCAGGCAAAGAAAACCCGCTACGTCAACCTTTTCG
>JBJFAO010000166.1:0-9647 GCA_051887955.1 Christensenellales bacterium | reverse complement strand
TTTATTTTTACGCCGATTATCTTACGGAATATCCTTCTTACGTGGGCAGATATATAAAGCTCAGCGACGCTACGCCCGCCGAAAAGGAGGAATTCGGGGCGAGCGTTTATTACAAGCTCGCGACGGCGGATATATATTTTGTCGCAGGTACCGACGGAGAGGATTTGTCGAGATATGAAAGCTATTACGACGAAAACGGAGAAAAGAAGCCGGTAGAATATCTCTTCGGCGGCTGGTATTCTCCGTACGATATGAGAGTGGACAAAAAGAGGGGATTTATTCAGGTCTATAATTACGGCGCGAAAGTCACCGTCACGAGAGAAACGATAGAAAATCCGAGCGGATCGTTCTTTAACGACGAAGACGCCAACAACCAGGATATCAAAAAGGTCAGGTTCGACGTCGAAAAGCTCCGTTTCGTATTCAAAGACGAAAAGGACGGCAAATACCGCTATTTCGACTATTCCGGAGAGGAGACGATAATATCGGACGATTACGTAAAGACCGAGAGCGGAAAGGTTTATATCTATCTTATCGGCATACAGGATATGATGTATCACGCCGGAGGAACGGAATATTACTATTTCGACGCGGAATACGCGCTTGAAAAGAACGGAGCTCCCGTCAACCTTTACGCAAGCACGACGCGCGATTTCCTGTTCGATTACAACGCCGACAGCATAGAGATTACCGAAGCGGCGAAGAGTCAGTACGCTCCGAGAATAAACGGCAGCTTTATGGGTACCATAAGGAGATACGTCGTAACCTTCACCACCGGGATAAAAACCGAACTCGGTAAGCTCGTAGAGCTTAACGCAAAAGATTATTACTGCGAGGAGGACGAAAACAACACCGTCCCCGTATACGACGACAAAGGTATACTCATAGAAGAGGTTCCCGCGCCGATAGTGCTGTACGTAATGGAGCCGTGCGAGCCTCTCGCCGAGCAGGTCAGAGTCAATATTCAGGTGAACGCCCTTATCGAACAGTACGACCTTGCCGCCGCCTTCGCGATAGATTGGGATTCGGTCGGACTTAAGGGAGCGATGGCGGTTACCGAAGTTACGGTTGCGCCGGGAATGATGGGAGAAAAGACCTTCCCCGTCAGAATAATCGTCACCAACCGCGAGATAGACACCAACGACACCGTGACGGTGTATACGGAAGAAACCGACGCCGCAATAAGCGGAGTGCCGGTTGTGGATACGATCGAAATCGATCCGTACGATTATATCCTCGCGAAGAACGAATACTTTATCGACATCAGCAATTACAACCCCGATCAGTACGGTTCGGAGGGAGACGATCCCGAATATATGCGCGTATATCGCGAAAAGGAAAGGGATTTCGTAAGCAAGTATTTCGCCGATTACGTTTTCGATATCCAATTCAAATATACCGACAGCTATCTCTACAAAAACAAAGTTAAGGACGAGTACGTAGCCACGTCGTACAGCAATAAAAACGGAGATAAGTACGTCTGGAGCTTCGACAAGTTTGCCGGAGGTAATTATACCGAGGATAAAATAACCGCGGTCGCTCCCGAGGGACAGAAATTTACCGCTCTGTATCTCCATACGTATTTCAAAGGACAGCTCATCGCTTTGCAGGTAAACGTCGGGCAAAGAATTCTTTCTCACATAAAATTCGGAGAGGAGGACGATTTCGATCCCGTTGCCGTAAACGGCGACAAAAAACCGGGAGACGCCGAATATATCTACGGTCATTACGTCGCCAACTATTTCGACGAGAGCAGCTATATTTTACCGGTCAATCCGATTTTCGTGTTTACCGACGGCGCAAACGGCTATTACGAAAAGATATTCGATATGCGATACGTATCGCAGCTTGCCGACAACGGAAGCTACGTCATTTCCGACGGGTATAAGCTGACGTGGGGAGACGGCGCGATAACGTATATAGGAACCAACGGTTCGTACTATTACGAGGACGGAGTACTCGTAAACCGCCCGTTCTATATAAGCAACGTGGAACGGGATGAAAACGGAACGGTAATAAAGGAAAATCCGCCTACGGAAACCGCGAACGGAACGGACGTGACCAGCACGAGCATAAATTGGAGTTATTTGCTCGCGGTCTACAAGCCGGAGAGAAGCGCGGGAAGCTATACCGGCAGATACATAAAGATACCTCTTATTTCGGGAGAATCGTACGACAACGGCTTCCGTACGACGGTATTGCGTATAACGGCGGAGTGCCCGAAGCTGAACGTCGCGGACGCGACGACTTCCGCGGGCAACCCCGTCTCCGAAGCGGACGATTACGATCTGGACGAAGGGGGCAACAAAAAGGTGTTTACGCCCAGCGCGATAGAGGCGGGCTCCACTCCGGGATATTATCTTATCGACCCGCTCGATAAAAACACGCTTTATATACCCACCTCGGTAGTTATAAACTTCCGCAACGCCGACGGCACGAGAACGAGCAGACACCGTTTCTCCAATATAGATTGGTGCGCCGGCTTCGACGCCAACGGCAATCCTACCCTTTATAACGCGAGCGGAATCGAGATACTGAAAAAACAGGGCAACGCGTACGTCTTTAATTTGTCGGCGGAAGAACCCTCCACGACCAAAATAATGGCGAAGATAGGCAGCGAAGTATCGGGTTATCAATACATTACCCTTTGTCTGCGCGTGCTCAGCAAGGATCCGCAGGAAGTGGAATTCTTTACCGGCAGCATGCCCGACGGAAAGCAGATTACGGGCATAGAAAGGACGGATATAAAATATTCGTACGAGGCTGTCGGTTCTAAGGACGTGGTATTGTATACGTATTACGTAAATACGTTCGCCGATTTCAAGATGCCTTCCTTTATCAAGGCGTATTTCGGCGCGAACAAGGACAGAAGCGAATACTACGCCGTAAAGTGGAGTCGTCTGGACGGTAAGAGCGCGGCGGTGTACAATCCCGACTCGGTGTGCAATATGACGGCGACCATCGGTACCGGCGACGTAACGATAGAGATATATCTGTCGGTAGTGGTGGCTAATCACGAAATAAGCAAAATAACACTTGCCGACGGAATAGGAGGAATGTACGTAAGGATAGGAGATTCGTTCGATACCGAATACTCCTTGGTGGGAGATTTGGTAAAAGCCGACTTCGAATCGAGGACGATAGGACTTGCCGCGGACGCGGACGGAGTGGAAAAATACGTGCTCGTCAGCATGGGACAAAGCAATTACGAGGGAGTTCCCGCAGGCATGATAGGTCTGTACGGAAAGCTCGGCGACGTATACGTTTTACGTGAAACGTTGTATCCGTACGACTTTATCAACAGGGTTTACAAAGCCTTTAACATTTACTTCGAGGAGGGGAAAGCCGTCACTATCGAGGATATGTCGAAATTGCGTTTCGACATGACCGACTCGATAGGCAACGAGGCGTCCAAGGTCAGAATAAGCGAGGCTATGACGGTAAGCTACAGATACGATACAGCCTCCGACAATCACGACAAGCTCGACGTTTCGTTCAAGTACGTAAAGAACTTTACCGACTATTTCCCCAAGACGGGAGAGAACGGCAGGATAACCGTTTATAAGGAGGGCGAAGCGGCTGACGAATATTTCGTTTTGGGCAATTTTACCGTGCAGGAGCTTGCCTTTATGGCGACGGTTTGGGAAATTTCGCGCGATATAAACGAAAAAGTCGTCAAGAAGATCGTTTTGCCCGCCGAAGAAATCGAATGCGATTCGAGCGTCGCGGGAATGTATCGCTATTCGGGCGGAAAGGTCAGATTCTATCGCCCCGACAACGGAGCGGAATTTACTTTCGTATCGGTTACGTTTGCCGACGGCAAGACCATGAGCTATGAAGAAATGCTTTACAGATTGGGTTATTACAACGCGCACAGAGCGAGCGGATATCAGGTGCCGTCGGTATTCAATAAAGAGGTTTCGATAAGAAACGTAGCGGGCTTGTTCTCCCTCAACGACGTAATAAGGCCCGGATTCGGAGAGGCGTTCGAGGCGAGCAACAAATACGCTATCGGACTGGGCACGGGAGAGGGCTCTTACGACGTCAAGGTAAGAATTATTTTCGACGGCGGGTACAGGCTTACCGTAGACAGCGAATCCGTTTCCGAAATAGAAATCAGTCCTTATTCCGAAAACGGCTACGCCCAGTACGGAGAGAAGGGATTTGTGTTCGGAGACGAGATTTCGGCGAGCGTTTTTGCGGTAAAGCGCGACGGAGCCGGCGTGGAAGAAGAATTTCTTTTCGGACCGCTTTACGGAGCGGGGACGACGAGGCTTCCGGAATGGTACGTGGAGGAAAGCACCTTCAAGTCTATAAAGAAGGGAAGCTTTATCACCTACGTCGAGCAGGGAGTTATTTATTCTCAGACGGAATACGGCACGGTAACGATAAGCGCGCTTACCGCCGAGGGCTTCCGCATAAAGAGGAAGCTGGTTCTGCCCGGCGCGCCCGCCACGTTGGACAATTTCAACAGCGTCAACGACGCGGGACTCCTCGCGATAAGACAGGGCACCATTATTATCGACGACATATACGAATATCTGCCGATGACGAACTATTTCGCGGGTACGGCGTATCTGCCGGATATGATAAAGATTCCGCTCAACGGCAATATGGTGGATATAAGCAACGTCAATTGGAAGATAAATCCCGCCTGGTACGGCAACACCGAAATAATAAACGGACAGAAGGTGGGTGTGGGAGCTCTTGACGTTATGACGTACGAGGGCACTTACAACAGCAGCACGGGAACCGACGACAAGCGGCTTATGGCAACGGCGGAAATACTCGGCTGGGAATCGGTAGTCGACGGCAAGACGGTGAGAAACGACAGCGTCAAGATAGAGCTTTACATATCCATACGCTCGGCGGAGATAGTGGAGTTGCCGTGGAATACGGGAAACATGAAGCTCGATACCACGGCGATAGAGAACGGCTCCGGCAGGGTATATTACGTGGAGGCGGACGCATACAACGACGCGGGAAGCTCGGCTATGAGCGAAGGCGTATTCAAGCTGCCGAAGAATCTTTCCGCCAAGTACAGAAGCGGTATTCAGCACCTCTTCCCGTCCGTTACGTACAAATACCGCAATTACGAGATAAGCGAAATTCCTTACGACAATCGCGGCGTGAACGTGGAAAGATTCGTGGAAATGTTTGCCGACAGGGATATCGCGATAGCTCCCTCCTCCGTCAACAGAGAATACGTGGACCTTACCGTTAACGTCGGGTTAAGTCAGACTCTCGATTTGAGAATAAGGTTTTACGATAAGACCGCGGAGACCACTACGGCGGTGATAGACGTCGACGACGTCGTTATGAGGAGCGCGATACTTTCCTCTATGTCCGCATTGAGCTCGGCGAAGGCGGAAGAACTCTATAACGTAATCAACCAGACCAGAATAAGGGTGAACGCGGAAAGCCTTTATGAGGTTTCGTCGGGAATTAAGGAAAAGGTAAAAATACCTTCGGCGGACGACGTTAAGAGCGATATGACGGCGGAGGCGATAAGAAGTCTGTTCGACTCCGGCTGGTACGCCGTATTGCCGTACGACGGAGTGCCCGACGTCGAAGACGTCGTTTTGACCAACGTATACGACAGGCGTAGTCTTTACAATTACGCTTTGAAAAAGCTGAAAGAATATACCGACGAAAACGTAGGAGCTACCGTTACGGCAATCTACAACGCGGTGCACAGCTCCGCTTCCGCCGCCGTAAAGAAGGGCAACGTGGAGAGGATTTTGTCCAATTACTCCACGAGCGTATTTAACGGCGCGTTCGATTACGTAATCGGAGAGTATATTAAGAAAGAGCTTTCGAGAGTGTTTGTCTCGGATATGAACAAATACGATTCCGAAGCTCTCGGATATGCCGTTTATTATAAAAACGAGCTGGAAGGAAGCTTCGATTACGACTACGTGATAAGGGAAATTTATCGCGTGAGAGAATACGTCAAAGCGGGCATGTACAATGCGGAGGAGGCAAAGACGGCGTATCGCGCTATCGTAAACGAAGCCATAGAAAAGGCGTTTTCCGCCGTCGATTCGACGTTTGCTTACGCAGGCGGCTCCGTTGCCGGCAAGCGCATAGCGAGCGAAGAACTCAGAGAAGGCGTCAAGAAGATATTCCTTTACAGGATAGGGCTCGGCGAAGAGGTGGAAAATTACGCTCGTATAGACAGAGACGTGGATACTTTTGTGGACGGAAGCGCGGCGATAAGCTCGGTGGGAAAGGCTCAGCTCCGCAAGCAGCTGAGAGAAATGATAAGCGCGGCGTGTAATTTCACCGTCAAAGACATAGTGCCGGCGGCGCTGAAATCGCTTATTCCTTACGTGGTCGACGACAACGTCGAGTCCATTCAGAATTTCGATATCACGGTTTCGGCGATAAGGCGCAATCTTGCCGCCGGAGTGGACGTTTCGAGCATGCTCGACACCGTCGTTACGAGGGGCGTCAACAACTACGTAAAAGACGTTTATATGGAGAGTCTCGTAGTAAGGGAAATAAAGAAAATTCAGAAGATAAACGCAGAGGACGGATATTATTATATCGATCCGTATTACGGCTATATAGCCGTACCCTCCAAAGTCGTTGTTGAATTCGACGAGGAAAAGGGCGGTTTTGCATACGTGACGGACGTAGTGTGGAACAACGATACCGTTACCGGCAACGTGACGTATTCCGGCAACGCCCGTAACGACGTTTACGGTTACGTCTATATGTGGACGAGCATTACCGAGGAAAAGGACGCCGAAGGTAATTACGTATACGCCGACAACACGCTTTTAGCCGATATAGGAGCGAATACCGAAGCCGCCACCGCCGGCAAGAGCTGGGCTCAGCTGAAATCGGAAAACGGCGCGATAGCCAATATCATGCTTATATTAGAGAGCGACGCTATGATAAACACCTATTACACGTCGGCGCAGTCGGCGGAAATGGGCAAGGAAGCTTGCGCGACGGAGCTTTACAAGCGTTTTGTAAACGGCAAAGCTTTACTCGATACCGACCGCGGCGTCGTGGACGCAACCACACTCGAATACGACTATGCAAAAGGGCTGTTCAACACCGCCAAATACACCGTTCTGAACGCCGTTCTGAACAATGCGAACACAAAGGAGATACAGACCTTGTCGATGGTGGCGGTAGTCAAGGATCGCACTTTGCCGACGGGAGAATTGAGAGTACTCGACGATAAGAACAATCAGGTGACGAGAGTAGAAGTGGAAAATCCGTTCGAGTATTCGGCTAAGGATCTACCCAACAGAATAAAGGTGGGGAGCGAATACTATCGAATAATCTGGAACGACGTCAGCATCAATCCTCTCGGCAATCTGTCCGCGTCGACGCATACCGTTTACGGAAATATCGGCAATTCGTCCGGTCAGAGAGTGCAGATAGAATTGTACGTATACCGTTGGGAATATGCCGGCATAGCGAAAAACGTAGGCACGGCGGACTCGCCCGAATACGTGACGATGAACCCCGTCAATTTCTATTTCAGCGAAAGCTTGAAATATTCGGCGGAAAGCAGCTATCAGGTAAGATTTAACGTATACCATCTCGACAACGGGGAGGAAAAGCTCAAAGAATACAAGACGGTTACTTTCTATCCCGAAGACAGCGAACTTCTTGTAAACACTACCGACGACGAAGGAATGCTCGCGGTTCTCGCCCGTAAAAACTACGTGATGTATTGGGACGAAATGGCGGTCAACAGCGCAAGGCAGAATTCCGGCGTAAGCGTGGAAGGGGACCTCGCTCTCGGCAACGAGCGGGTAGGAACGCACAATCTTACCTCGTTGTCGACCGGCAGCGCGAACGGTAAGATTCCTAAGAAGGGATATTACGCATACGAGGACATGACGGTTTCGAAATTTGCCTATATAGCGGAAAACTACGGACTTAACGGAAACGCCGTAGCTATTACCGCGGAAGATATGTGTCTCCCGACGACGGCGAAGATTAAACTGAACGTCAACAATATAAACTACGACGAGGAGAAGCTCGAAATAAGAGTTATCTGGAACTACTCCTTCGGCGCGGCGGTTCAGAGACTTATCAATTTCGTTGAGTTTGCCTATCCCGACGTGGAAGAAACGATGCGTCGTCAGTACGCTATCAATATAATTATGAGCTATCCGACAAGAAGCGCGGAAGCCGTAAAGGAGATGGAGGAGCTTGCCGTCAGATATTATAAGGAAAGATTGCTTGCCGACGGCGAGATGACGGAAACGGAAATTCTCTACGAGGCAAGACAGCTTCTTATGTACGACGAAAAATACGACTTTGCCGCCAATCCTTCCGACCTTACGGGCGGAGCGGTGATAAAGAACGCAACGGTACTCATAAGGTACGGCGACAGCGACTACATAAAGGAATGCGGAGCAAAAGTAAGGCTGTTGTTCGGCGACTATACGCCGATAAAATACTACGTTGCCGTCAACGAAGAGAGCGGAACGCCCGATTATGACGAGGTATCCGTCATCGCTTCGGCGTCCGACGCCCCGACAGAGCTTTACATAGGGGTAAGGATGAAGTATTGGGACGAAGCCAACGGACGTTCTCAGTACGAGACGGAAGGAATAATAGCGCCTTACGACAACATAGACGCAAGCTCGTACAAGCTCCTCGACGCCGCGTTTACGCGGAGCGACGAAGATACTTCGGTAGACCTGATAAACCGTCTCCGCAGAGTAAAGGTGAGCGACGTAATTTACGGCGGCGTTACGGACGGATACCTTACGTCCGAATCGTTCGTGCTCGGCGGAGTACGGTATAAGAGCAACCTTATAAAAATAAGGGTAGCTTAACACGGAGGAAAAGATGAACGGAAAGAAAAAGCTGTTTCTTATCATATTGACTTTATTGCTGGCGGTCGTTTTGATGACGACGGCGTTCGCGTGCGCGAACAAAACGACAGAGCCGGAGCCTGACGACGACGTCGATCCGACAATAAAGGTTCTTACTCCGTACGAAGCGATGGACAAGGTTTATAGCGCTCTCATAAAGGGCGGAGACAGCATGGAAAGCGCGACCGGATACGGCGTATACAACGTATTTACCGTGTATACTCAGACCATTCTCAACTATACCGTAGTCTATAAAGCCAATTACGCCCAAAATCCCGCCGACAGCGAAATTTACGTGAGTATTTTCGACAACAACGCATATTTGTCGAGGCTTACCGTGTATTACGACGGTCGCGACCTTTACGCCGACCTGGGGACGGAGAAATACGTCATTTCTTCGTTCGGCTCGACCATGCTTTTTGGCACCTTCTATCAGGCGTGCCGCCAGACGGATATGACGGGCAAGTTTTACGACGAGAATTACGTGGCGGATATCTTCAACAGAAATAACAACGGCGTAAATCTCGGTATAGTGCTCGACCAGAGCAGCGTAGGCTATAACAAAGCCGGCGAAAGGGGCGAGGTGGTAGAATTCAAAGACTTGAATCTCACCATAATTAACGATACGCTGTCGTTTACGATGGACAATATGTTCCGCGGGATAGACGATAAATTCGACGTAATTACGAATAAGTATCTCGGATTTAAGCTGAGCCGACTGCTCGAAACGCGATTTGATTACATATATGCCGACGGAATAGAAATGGACATTTCCGACGATACCGTCACCGATTC
>JBJFAO010000165.1:0-2009 GCA_051887955.1 Christensenellales bacterium | reverse complement strand
TCGTCAGATTTGCTAAAGCAAATTGGAAAACCTCCGGTTCTCGTCCGAAGCGTCGTCATATAGAGACGATCGGACCACTCGAATTGAGCGTGCAGTCTTAAGGGGATAATTCGTGCTGAAAAGTGTTTTCGCAGGGAACGAGCGTAACGCACCTCGTCAGATTTGCTAAAGCAAATTGGAAAACCTTCGGTTCTCGTCCTAATTGTCGTAATATATGCAAAAGACACCTCGATAGGTGTCTTTTGCATATATGGTGGAGACGATCGGACTCGAACCGACTACCTATACGTTGCGAACGTATCGCTCTACCGGGTGAGCTACGCCCCCACGCAACACATATATAATACCATAAATTTTTGAAATTGCAAGCGTTTTTTATTGTTTAACGGGGATATTAAAAGTGTAAAAATAAAAAATTCGGTATTGTCAAACAAAACGATGTGTGTTATACTATCAAATAGTTAATTTTATTCAATTCACTAAATAAAATATAATGAACAACCGAAAAGGAAAGGAGAACTATTGTGGAAGAGAAAGATTTGAAGCAGGCGGTTCCTGTGAAAACGGAAATTCCCGAAAACGAAAAAGTTCCTCTTAAAGAAAAAATCTTTTACGGTATGGGCGCATTGATGGACGGCGGCGGCGTAGCTCTTATGAGTTGCGTTATGCTCAAGTATATGACCGATCATCTGTTTATTTACGCTGCGTCCGCGTCTACCGTAATGATGCTTTCTAAAATCTGGGACGCAATCACCGACCCCGTTATGGGACACATTACCGACAATACCCGCAGCAAGTACGGTCGTCGTAAGCCGTATATGTTCGTAGGCGGTTTTATGCTTATTATCGCGTTGCTTTTGTTGTTTGCGCCGATAAGAGATTGGGGAATTACTTCTCAGGCAGGTATGGTCGCGTACGTTCTTATATTCTATATTGTATGGAATACCTGTTCTACAATAACGCAGGTGCCGTATACGTCGATGGCAAGCGATATTTCGCCGTCTTTCAGAGAACGAAACAACGCCAATACCATTAAGCTCGTATTCAGCGCGGTTGCCGCAGGTCTTTCATACGTAGTTCCGCTCATGTTGCTCGGACAGCTCGAAGACGACAAAATGAGTTCCACGACTTTCTGGATAGTAATGGTGGCTGTGTTCGGCACGTTGTTCGGCGGAGGACTTATCTGCACCGGATTGTTTACCAAGGAGAGAATAAAGGAAACCGGACCGAAAAAGAAATTCGATATAAAAGAATTTTTCAAAGGATATGTCAAGCCCTTTAAGAACAAATCTTATCGTTGGCATATCGTTATGTACGTATCCGCCTTTACTTGTATGGATATGCTTTCCGCACTTGCGGCTTACTACGCAACTCACGTTTGGAAAGGGGAAGTAATAGATCTCGGCTTTATGCAGATGCAGTTCGGCTCTATGTTTATAGTGGCTCCCCTTATGGTTGCCGCCGTTCTCGCTTTCCCGATAGTCAGAGTTTTGCTTGACAAAAAGGGCAAAGCGTTCGCTTTCCGCATAGGACTTCCGTTTTATATCATAGGCGGTATACTTCTTGCCGTACTCGATCCGAAGTGGTGCCCGCCCATCATTATACCTATAGTGGCGTTCATTATGGGACTCGGCTTCGGCGGAGCGCAGATGGTGCCCTGGATGGTGTATCCCGACACTCTCGACGTAGTGGAGTTGACTACGGGAGAACGTCCTACCGGCAATTATTCGGGAATTATGACGCTTGTAAGGAAGGTCAGCGGAGCTCTCGGCGTAGGAATTATCGGCTGGGTACTTTCCGCAGTGGGATACGACCAATACATAAACGCATTCAACGCGTATCAGAAATTGTCCGACAAAACGGTCTTTAACGCCATTAAGTCCGTCGACATAGGGGCTGCGTTAAAAGCCAACGCGGACTCGATAAGCGCGTATCTCGTCGATAAGCACGCCGTCGATCCGAGCACTCCTCTCATGACGAGCGCGGAAGTGACCGCCGCCGCCGACAAC
>JBJFAO010000164.1:0-9828 GCA_051887955.1 Christensenellales bacterium | reverse complement strand
TCAGGGGCGGCGAAAACATATATCCCAAAGAGATAGAAGAATTTTTGTACACTCTGCCGCAGATTTCCGACGTTCAGGTAGTGGGCGTGCCGAGCGTGCAGTACGGCGAAGAGGTAATGGCTTTTATCGTGTTGAAGCAGGGAGAAAGCCTTACCGAAGAGGAGGTAAAAAATGCCGTCAGAGAGAATATGGCAAGGCATAAGGTTCCGAGATACGTAAGTTTTGTGGAAAAATTCCCGGTGACGGCGAGCGGAAAGATTCAAAAATTCAAATTGCGCGAGCAGGCGATAGAATTATTGCGTTTGCAGGACGCAGCGAACATCGAAACGGCGTAGGAGGTTTATATGAAGATAGCATTTTCGACTATAGGATGTCCCGATTGGTCGCTGGAAGAAATAATAACCGCGGCGAAGGACTTGAATTATAACGGAATAGAAATAAGAGGCCTCGGCAGGGAGCTGTACGCACCTGCGATAAGCCAGCTGACTACGGGAAGAGAAAAGTTGATTGCGCGCCTCGATAGCGTGGGTTTGGAAATAACTTGCCTTACCTCCGGCGCGACGTTCGCCACGTACGATACGAAAGAACAAGCTATGGCGGAGGCAAAGGCGTACGTAGACGCTGCGCAAGCATTAGGCGTGCCGTTCGTCCGCATTATGAGCACCGACAAACCTTATTACGACGGAGGAGATATAAACCTCTGTAAGTCCATGTTCAAAGAGCTTGTCGAGTACGCCGAAGGAAGCGGAGTAACTCCTCTTATGGAGACGAACGGGCTTTTCGTCGATACCGCTCTTCTTGCGTCGTTCCTCGACGAGACGGGAGGGGGCGCGCTGTGGGATATCCACCACCCGTATCGTTTCGGCGGAGAATCGATTGATACCACCTACAAAAATCTCGGAGACAAGATAAAATACGTGCATATCAAGGATTCCGTGGTAAAAAACGGCGTAACTTCGTACAGAATAACGGGCTACGGCGACGTGCCGATAAAGGAAGCTATAAAAAAACTCGCTTCCGGAGGTTACGACGGATATCTCACTATGGAATGGGTAAAAAGATGGAATAAAGAACTCGAAGAGCCGGGAGTCGTTTTTGCGCATTTCCCTTATTTTATACGTCGCGTATTCGAATAAACGTACGGTCAAAAAATTCCGTCGTTTTGCTTCCGAATAAGAATTTTTCGGTATGCAATAACAAAATGCAAGAGGAGACCGGTCTTATGAAAAAACAAGTCTGTAAGGCTTGGACTGTCGTCGTTATGGCGTTGTTGCTATTGACGCTGTCCGGCTGTAACGGATATACTTCGCATTACAAAGCTGTGGCGTTTGTGCATACAAACACAACGCGAAACGCTTCTATGAGTTTTTCGAGCTTTGAAGGTACTATGGTATTTCGGTTAAAATGCGAAAGTGCGGATGACAAAATCAATTATTCCGCAAAACTTGAAAACGGTAGCGCAAAGGTTTTCTATGACTGTAACGGAGCAAAAACGGAGTTGTTTTTCGTCGATTCCGGCGATGAAATAAATGGGACCGGCGGAGTGTTGCAAAAAGGCACGGTCTATATTATCGTTGAAATGTCCGAAGCCGGTCAAGACGGGAACTTCAGCTTTGACCTTGCGTAGCCGTATGTTTCTCAAAAAACAGCTTATTCCAATTTGTCGAATCGTTGAGTCTTACGGAAAAACAAAAGTATAGAAAACTATACTTTCAAATGAAAGTAGTGTATTTTTGCAAAGCAAAAAATAAAGAGCAGCAAAATTTTTGCTACTCTTTTATAATGTCCTAAAAAGCCCTATGGGAGATGCCTTTTACGGCGGACTTTTTATATCGTATAATTACGAATTTATTTTGCCGACGGCACTATAATGGTCACGTCGCTCAGCGGGAAAGTACAGCACGGATGTATATAGCCGTAATCATAGTCGGCAAGACGTCTGCCGTCAACCGATTTCGGTACGTATACGGAACCCGATACGAGCTTGCTGTGACACCATCCGCAAACGCCGCTGCGGCAACGCGCGGGAGCGATTATTCCGTTCTTTTCGAGGGAAGAAAGTATAGTGTCGTTCGTGCTTGCCGGAATTTCGGTCTTTTCGTCGCGGATAATAACGGTGATTTTACATTCTGGCAGTACGTATTGGGGGTAGTCGGCGTTCTTTTGAGGATTGCGGTATTCTCCGAACAGTTCACGACGGACGAATTTGCGCCTTAAACCCAAAGCGGGAATTTGCGTTTCGAGAAAATCGTACATAGCCTGCGGTCCGCAGATAAAAAGCGAATAATTGTCGGGCGCATATTTTTTGATGAGCTCCGCGGTGATAAAGCCGTGTTCGTATTTTTCGTTTTCTTCGTCGCTCAGCGCGTAGACCACGTTAAAGTCGTCGCAGGTTTCAGACAGTTTGTCGAAAGTATCTTTGAACATCAATTCTCGTTCGTTCTTTGCGCCGTAAATTAACGTAAGCTTGGCGTTTTCGTCGCCGTCCGCTATAGCCTGAGCAAGACTCAGGAAGGGAGTGACGCCGCTGCCTCCGGCAACGCCTACGATATGCTTAGCGTCGCGCAGAGGTTCGTAGGTGAAAGTTCCGCACGGAGCGGAGACGTCGACCTCCGTACCCGTATCCCAATTGTCGAGGATATATGCGGTGACAAGTCCTCCCGTCACTCGCTTTACGGTAATGACGTATTCGCCGTTTACCGATTGCTTCGGTGAAGAGGATATCGAATAGGGGCGGGAATAGGTGTTGCCGCCTATTTCAACGAAAACGCAGAGGTATTGACCTGCGGAGAAGTAGGCGAGTTTTTCCGTGCCCTTATTTATATTCGCGACGAGATGAAAGCTCTTTGCGTCGGGCTGATCCTCGATTTTCGATACTACGAGGTGCTGAACCGCCGGATGAAGCTCTGCGGCGAGCTTGTTTGCCTTGTAGCTACCCAAAGGAGGTACGGGATTTGTATTCGAGCTTTCTATAATCGCTTCTCTGTTTTTGCCGGCTTTAAGAAAATCCGCCGGATTAATGGATTTTATATTGGATTTAGTCATATTTAGTTACCTCCCTTTAATTTGCGCACGACGGCGTTGCCTGTGGACATGCCGGTTAGGTATGCCGAGCTGTAACCGTCGCCTCGGCTTGCGTGTCCTCCGCAGTAAGAGAGACCGGGTACGGTAAAATCTTTGGATTCGTTATTGGTGCGCATTATTACGCTGTCCCATCCGAAATTGTTGTAGCCGTAAATTTCGCCGTCCGGCGTTCCGAGATAACGGGCAAACGTCACCGGCGTGGCGACGGCAATTTCTTCGATATGGCTCGATATGTCGATACCCATCGTTTTTTCGTAATCCTTTATATAGCGTTCGGCAACGTCGTTTTTATACTTCTTATAGTTTTCCGCAGTGAGAGAAGAGGGAAGCTCGTTGCCGAAAAGAGGAATGGTAAAAAACAGCATACTCGTTCCTTCGGGAGAACAGTCGGGAATAACGGTATTGAGACAGTTGACGACGTAAAATGCCCCTACCGGCTCGTCGTGCCGTCTGTTGAATTGCTCGCGCGGATTGCTGCAATGCATTTTGAATACGGTATAGTCTTCTATGCCGAGCTCTTCTTTCGTGCAATCCAATCCGAGGTATACGGTAATAAACGTTATTCCGAAGCTACGCGCGTTGGCAAGACGGAGCTCTCTTTCGGGAACGTTTCCGTCGGACATCCCGTAAACGTTGTGCGGGATTACGTTGCTTATTATTTCCTTTGCAAAAATCTCGGTTCCGTCGGACAAAGCGACGCCTACGCAACGGTCGTTATCGTAAAGGAATTTTTTCACCTCGCAGTTATACCAGACCTGACCGCCGTTATCCGTTATCGCTTTTTCGAGAGCGAGGGAAAGCTCGTGAGAGCGTTTGTACGGCATTGCCGCGCCGTCTTCGACGTAAGAACCGACCATCGACAGATAGTGCATGGCGTTGAGGTCGTCGGTAGGAACGCCGAGATAGCACCAATAGGTATTGATTATGTCGCGCGCTTTTTCGGGCATACCGAGAGCTATTTCGATTTCTTCTACGCTATGGCATGCGGTGCGCATAAAATCGGCGTGACGCAGCACCATAGTCAAGGGATTGGGCTTACCCTTCATTTTGTAAATGTAAGCCAACGCTTCGTCGTCTTTTTTGACAAGCTCGAAGAAGTTTTTGACCGATTCCCGACAGCCGGGGACGGCTTTTTCCATATCGTCGCAAAATTCTTCCACGCCGGCGCGGAGTTTTACGTCGTATCCGTTTTCTCCCGTCAGAATGGCGCGGAAGGTATTGAATTCGTATCTCCAGTTTATCCTTGCGCCTAAGGTCTCAAAAAGCTTATAGATCTCGTTGGGTTTTTCCGCGGTGCCAACGCTGCAGAGCTCGTGCAGACTCGGCTCGAACTCGAATCTGCCGCGCACAAAGCTCGACGCGCTTCCTCCGGGAAGATTATGTTTTTCCAAAAGCAGGGTTTTCAGTCCCGCTTTTGCGGTCGTTGCGGCGGCAGCCAAACCGCCGTTTCCCGCTCCGACAACGACTACGTCAAAATTTTTCATACACAAAATTCTCCTTGTCAGAATTATCGCCGCGATTATTTATCGCTTATTTATATTATAATACTTTTAATTTGCCTAAATCAATAGGGTTTTTTATATTTTATGCGTTTTATTTGTAAAAAGACGGGGTTTTAGCGAAAAAGCAACCCTGTCGGGTCCCCCGATTTTTCCTACTTGAAAACGGGCTTTGGCTATGGTATTATTTTAATATTATTAAACGCGCGTATGCGCGCCGTTGAAATTACCGAGGAATAAATATGCTTACTTTGAAAGACGTTACAAAAAACTACGGAGAGGGAGAAAACGAGGTTCAGGCGTTGAAAGGAATAACCATTTCTTTTCGCAAATGCGAATTCGTATCGATACTCGGACAGTCGGGGTGCGGCAAAAGCACTCTTCTCAATATAATAGGCGGGCTTGACAGGGCGACGGGAGGAGAAATTATTCTTAACGGGGTATCCGCCGAAGGCTTCAACGACAACGATTGGGACGACTATCGCAACTCGAAAATCGGATTTGTTTTTCAAAGCTATAATCTCATACCGCATCTTAGCGTGCAGAGCAACGTGGAGCTTGCGTTGACGATATCGGGAATATCCGGCGCGGAAAGAGCGGAAAGAGCGAAAAAAGCTCTCGAAAGGGTGGGGCTGGAGCATAAACGCAACAAACGTCCCTGCGAGCTTTCTGGGGGGCAAATGCAAAGGGTAGCCATAGCGAGAGCCATAGTCAACGAGCCGGATATTCTCCTCGCCGACGAGCCTACGGGCGCGATAGACAGCGAGACGTCGGTTCAGATAATGGAGATACTCAAAGAAATATCGAAAACGAAGCTCGTCGTTATGGTGACGCACAACGACGTCCTCGCGGAAGAGTATTCTACCCGAATAGTCAGATTTCTGGACGGACGCATAGTCGGAGACACCGATCCGTATTCGGAAGAGGATGCATTTAACGAAGCTGTCGGGGAAGAAAACGATAAAAAGACTTCGATGCGCAGAAAAAACGCAGCCACAAAAAAGCACAAAAAAGGGAGCACGATGTCTTTTCCGACCGCGGTGGTGCTGTCTGCAAAAAACCTCGTCAACAAAAAAGGGCGCAGCATACTGACGGCGGTGGCGGGAAGTATAGGCATAATAAGCATAGCGTTGATTCTGGCGTTGAATAACGGGTTTACCGGGTATATAGGAGATTTCGAAAAGCAGTCGATGTCCAAATATCCCATTTCCGTCTCTACGGGAGAAAACTCGGTCGTTTCTGTGTTCGAGGACTTTTTGGGCGGCGACGCGCTCGACGGCGATTCTCTCAACATAAATTCCATGCTCGACGTATTTACGGGAGACGACACCGACAAGCAAAAGTTTACGGAAGAAGAGCTTATTTATATTTACGGCAAGTTTACGGGGCTTTTTTCGGCGATGAGCGAAAAGTTGACCAAGACTACGGATATAAGCAAATTCAAACGTTATACGGAGGAGAACTTCGATTATTCGTTGGCGAACGTAAAATACGACTATTCGGTAAATATGACACTGTTCTGTAAAAAGACGAAGACCAATTCCGAAACGCAGGAACAAACTACCGTCTACAATCTTATGAACCCTCTCTCGGAGAGCAGCGCTATGGCGCCTCTTCTTAACATGCTCGTGGGCAGCACAAAGGACGATGAAAAAATAGCCGCGGTAAAGACCGCTCTCGACACCTTTGCTTTCTGGGACGAGATAATAGCCGACGAAAATACCGTTCTCGCACAGTACGACGTGCTGAAAGGGAGCTTACCAAAAAATATGAACGAGGTCGTTATCGTCCTGGACGAATATAATCAGATTTCCGATTTCGACGCTTTCGCCCTTAACGAGATGGATTTAGGGAGCCTTATTCTTGCTCTTACCGTGCCTTCGACGCTGGAACAGCTCACGCAGTCTTTCGACGACGTAATCGGTAAGGAATACTACGTTTTGCCTACGAGCGCGGATTACGTAAAAAACGAAGCTACCGGTCTGTACGAAAGTCTGAGGGAAGAGGGGGGAGAGAGATTGAAGTCCGCGATAGAAGAAAAGGGAATTCCCGTCAGGATATGCGGAATACTCCGACCGAAAGAAGGAATAAAGGGCGGCTGTATAAACGGAGTGGTCGGGTATACGTCGGAATTGGGAAATTTCGTTACGCATGACGCCAACGAGAGCGAAATTACTCGGTTTCTTAAAAATCTGCACGATAATTACGAGCAGACCATGGCGCAGGTGAAGGAGATTTTCGCGAAAAAAGACGCCGACGAAAACTACGAATATACCCCTGCCGACATGGCGGTGCTTGCAAAAGCCTCGGAGGGGATGAAAAATCCTTTTTCCGGTGAAAAAATGACGGAGGACGAATATAAAAACATATTAAAGGACGTCAACGCAAGGGATAAGGACAATCCCTCGTATATTTATTTTTATCCCAACAGAATCGCGGATAAAGGGGCTATAGTGAGCTTTATAGAGGGCTTCAACGCAGCGCAGAGCGCGGAGGAAAAAGCGGCGGAGGAAGAAGGAGAAAAGGCGGATACGACTTATGTAATCGAATATAAAGACAATCTCGATTCCGTCGTAAACGAATTAAATTCCGTCGTGGATACGATAACGTATATTCTGGTGGCGGTAGCTTGCGTGTCCGTCGTGGTGACGATGTTCCTTATTGCGATAATAATGTATATTTCCGTTCAGGACAGGACGCGGGAAATAGGTATCATGCGCGCTATCGGAGCAAGGAAGAGAGATATTTCCAATATATTCAACGTAGAAACTATGCTTCTGGGCTTTGCCGCGGGAATAATCGGAACGGGAGTAGCCTTTGCTTTGCAGTTCCCGGCGAATCTTATATTGAGTAAAGCGATGAATATGAGCGGATTGATTTCAATGGCGTGGTGGCATCCCGTCGCGCTGATAACCGGCGCCGTGATAATAACCGTAGCTTCGGGACTTATTCCCGCCGCGATAGCCGCAAGAAAAGAACCGGTCGTAGCTTTGAGAACGGAATAACGAGTTTTGATTTTACCAAAAAAGACGCGCTCGCAATTTAATATACGGGCGCGTCGTTTTTTTATAATTTACTATGAAAAAATTTATTTCGCGTTCTCGAAGGTGAGCTTTTTCTTCAATTCGTAGAGCTTGTCGCTGAGGTCGACTTTATAGGTATGCGGATTTATGAGACGGGTGTATTCTTCCCAGAATTCCGAGCGTACAAGACGGCTGTACTCGGCGATCTCTTTCAGCTTTGGGGAGGCGTAAACCTTTTCGCCGTCGCGGAAAACTTCTACCATAAGATTGCGTACCGTGTATTTTGTGAACGTAGTCTGTTTCCAGGTTTCCAGCGGATGGAATATGGTGAGAGGCTTGGAGCAATCTATGGTTTCGTCTCTGAGACATATAAGGTCGGCTTCCGCCATTTTGTCCTCGCCGTATATTCTGTAGGTGGTCTTTATGCCGGGATTGGTTATCTTTTCAATCGTATCGGAAAATTTCATTTTGGGTACCCATTCGCCGTTTTCCTGCAAGCAGGACAGCTTATAAACTCCTCCGAGCGCGGGGGTTAGGGAAGAGGTGATGAGTTTTGTTCCGATGCCGTAGACGTCTATTTTCGCTCCTTGCTGGTTGAGTGAAGAAAGTATATACTCGTCTATATCTCCGCTCGCGCAGATAATGCAGTCGCGGTGTCCTGCGTCGTCGAGCATTTTTCTCGCTTTTTTACTCAGATACGCGAGGTCTCCGCTGTCGAGGCGTATTCCTTTCGGCTTTAACCCTTTGGCTTTCATTTCGTCGAATACCTTTATGGCGTTGGGCACGCCGCTTTTTAACGTGTCGTAAGTGTCTACGAGAAGGAGCGCGTTGTCGGGATAAATTCTTGCGTATTCGCGGAAGGCTTCCAGCTCGCTGTCAAAGCTCATTACCCAGCTGTGAGCGTGCGTTCCCGCGCAAGGGACGTCGAACATCTGACAAGTGAGCACGTTGCTCGTCGAGGTGCAACCGCCTATTATCGCGGCGCGCGCGCCGTAAATACCTGCGTCGGGGCCCTGCGCGCGGCGAAGTCCGAATTCCATTACGGATGCTTTCGCTTCTTTGCATATTTTCATGGCTTTCGTGGCTATGAGAGTTTGGTGATTTATTATGTTGAGGATTGCGGTTTCGACGAGCTGCGCCTGAATAAGAGGCGCCGTAACGGTGAGAAGCGGCTCGCCGGGAAAAACGATTTCTCCCTCTCTTATAGCGTAAATACTGCCGGTGAATTTGAAATTTTTCAGATACTCGAAAAACTTTTCCGTAAAAAGGTTCAAGGATCGCAGATAGGCGATGTCCTCGTCGGTAAAATGCAGATTTTCGATATATTCGATTACCTGCTCGAGACCGGCGCATACCGCGAATTCGAGATGCTCTTTTTGGCGGAAAAACACGTCGAAATTCGCCATGGTGTCACCTTTGCCCGTTTCGAGGTAGGCGTTCATCATGGTAAGCTGATACAAATCGGTAAGTAAAGTAAGATTTCTCATTTTTTTATCCTCTATGTTAATCGTTGGTTTTATTTATATCGTCGCCGATATCGGCGGTCGTATCGGCTGCGGCGCGTTTTGTGGGAGCGAATTCTGAATCGGGGATTCCCCCTTTGCCGTACCATATTTTTTCACCCTTTTTATGCTTGACTACCGCAAGGGCTACAATAGCCGCGAAGCACAAAACCGCTCCTATAGCGCATACTAACTGGCTGGTGTTTTTTATTCCGAACATATCCGTGCTGTCGCGGAAGCACTCCATTATGCTTCTTATTATGCAATACACGCCTACGTACGACAGAATTCCGCTTCCTTTTAATTTCAGGTGATTGCGTAAAAACAGCAACAAAACGAAACCGAGAAGGTCGGCTACGAATTCGTAGAAGAAAGCCGCCTGGTAAAAACCTCCTTTATTGGCGATATACACGGCATACGGAAAGAATTGAAGGTCGGGGTTGAGGACGGGGAGTCCGTACAGCTCCTGATTGCAGAAATTGCCCCAGCGTCCGAGCCCCTGACTCAGAATTATTACGCATACAATGCTGTCCGCGAGGTCGAGAAAATCCACTTTGCGCCACTTGCACCAGATATATCCGCCGAGGATACCGCAGGGCGCGCCGGTAAGGATGGTAAGACCTCCGTCCCATATCGCTATAATGTCCACGAAATTCTGCCAGGTAAAATTGTCCACCATAAAGAAACGTTTGAAATGTGCGAAAACGAATCCGAGCCTTG
>JBJFAO010000163.1:0-9945 GCA_051887955.1 Christensenellales bacterium | reverse complement strand
TGCGCCGAATGTCCCTTTTGCGGCGCTTGCGTGGACAGGTTCGACGTAAGGAGGGCTATGGAGAGTCTTGTAAAGACGGGAGCCGCCAACGGCAAAGCCACTATGCTTGACGTCAGCGTGCCGTTGTGCGAGAATTGCCGTAGGCTCGGATTCGTTATCGCCGCCGTCAACGACGGACTCGTATCATACAAAAAGCTTATGGAAAAGCGCAGCGGAGCGGAGCAGGGGAGGGATATGATTATCGCGCAGATCGGCGGTATGTCGGTTTTGCTGAAAAGCCTGTCCGAATCGGTAAAAATGGGACTCTCCTTTGACGTCGACATGGAAAAGCAGCTCGCCGAAAGGCTTGCACAGGCAAATATAATCGCTTCCGACGTCATGTTGTACCGGTCTGCCGAAGGGGCTGAGGCTACCGTAGTGGTGAGAGAAAAAGACGCGAAAAAAGCGGCGTTGCCTGCGATAGTGTCACAGGTTTTGGGTATAAAAATGAATGAATTTGCGCAAAAAGCGGAAATAAACGGCATGGTCGGAATCTCGTTTTGCAAAGCTCCGAAATACAAAATAATGTACGGCGAAAGCGTGTTCGCAAAGGAGAACAGATGCGGCGACACGAGGCAGGCGGTAAAAATCGGAAAGAACAAGGTAATGTTCGTCCTCAGCGACGGTATGGGGACGGGGAGAAGCGCACAGCTGACGGCAGGGAACGTTATTTATCTAATAGAAACGTTTTATAAAGCCGGTTTCGACCACCGAACGATATTTACAAGCGTTTCCGGACTCCTCGCGTTGAGGACGAACGAGGATTTCAGCGCGCTTGACGTAGCGGTTGTGGACCTTGCGACGGGGGACGCGGATTTTATCAAGCAGGGAGGTCGTGAAAGCTTCGTTTTGTCGGGTGAAAATTGCTACAAAATAGAGGGCGGATCCCTCCCTATGGGAATACTCGCCGACAGCGTGCCCAACGTAGAGAGGCGCAGAATAGCCGAAGACGAAACGGTGGTGCTTATGAGCGACGGAGTTGCCGACGCCCTCGGAGAAGAGGAGATAAGGGAGATAGCGCTGAACGCCGGGTTGTGCAATCCGAAAGCCGTCGCGGACGAAATAGTGGCTTGCGCGGTAAAAAAGCGGTCCGCGTCCAAGGACGATATGACGGTCATGGCGTTGCGGCTCGTCAGGGCGTAATCAAATTGTTTCCGACGCTTGATTTATCGGTAAGAATTATATATAATTTTTTTATGATAAAAATTATACCCGAAAAAAACGTGAAAATCGGCGTCGCGGTGAGCGGAGGTGTGGACAGTATGGTTCTGCTTCGCCTTTATATGGAGAGCGGCGCGGATTTCTGCGTTATTAACATAGAACACGGTATAAGAGGGGAAAGTTCGGCGAAAGACAGCGAGTTCGTGCGTAATTTTTGCGAAGCTAACGGAGTGGAGTGTCACATAATAAGGGTTGACGCGCCGGCGTATGCGAAGAAATACAAAATAAGCATAGAGCTTGCGGCAAGAGAATTGAGATATGCCGTTTTCGAGGATTTTTTGGCAAAAAACGCCGTGCAAAGGATTGCTTTGGCTCATCACGCCGACGATAACGCGGAAACGGTGCTTATGCGTATTTTCCGCGGAACGGGGATAAGAGGACTGAAGGGGATATCGGACAGAGGGGCGTATATCCGACCGCTGAAGGAGTGCACTCGCAGCCGGATAGCGGAATACGCCGAAAAAAACGGAGTAAAATACGTTGAGGACGAAACGAATTCCGATTCTGCGTATACGCGTAATTTTATAAGAAACGAGCTTATGCCTCTTGTGAAAAATCGCTATCCTCACGTGGAAGAAGCGATTTTAAGACTCTCTCGGAATGCAGAAGAGGTTGACGAATTTTTAGAGAAATCGACGATAAAACCCGAAAAAACGACAGACGGATACGTTTTGCGCGACCTTTATAAAGCGGAAAAAATCATACAGAAATACTCGGTGAACGCCGTTTTGAGAATTATGGGGGCGGTGAAGGACGTGGAGCGGACGCACCTGAACGAGCTGACTCTTTTTGCGGAAAAAGAAAATAACGCAAGGATAGATTTGCCATTCGGTATAGTGGCAGTAAAATACGGCGACGACCTCTATTTTTACGAAAAAACGGACGAAAAATTCGAGGAAGAGAAATTCGACGCGGAAAAAACCTATTATTATCGCGGATACGCATATCGTTTTGTCGAAGCCGAAGGTATGATAAAGGGGAGTACGATCGACGCGGACAAGGTAAAAGGAGCCGTGATACGAACTCGTCGCGACGGAGATAAATTTTGTCGTGTAAACGGCAAAAACAAGCTTTTATCCGATTTTTTGAACGAAAAAAAGCTTTTGAGCACGGAAAAGGACGGATTGCTGCTGTTGGCGTCGGGCAGCACCGTTTACGCCGTTCTCGGAGTGGAAACAGCAGAAGAAGCCAAAATAGACGAAAACACAGAAAAAATATTGCATATTGTTAAGGAGAAAAAAGACCTATGATGAAAGACGACATCGCTCGCGTCCTCGTGACGAGGAAAGAGATTACCGAAAGAATTAAAGAAATCGCAAAAGAAATTCATAACGATTTCGGAGACGAAAAGATAGTTATGGTCTGCATCTTAAGAGGCAGTCTGTACTTTTTTGCCGATCTTACGCGTGAAATTCCGAATTTTCTCGAATTGGAATTCATGTCGGTAAGCTCGTACGGCGGAGGAACCTCGTCGAGCGGCGAGGTAAAAATAGTCAAGGATCTGAGCTGCGCAATCGAGGGAAAGAACGTTGTTATCGTCGAGGATATAATAGATACCGGATATACCATATCTTACCTTAAACGTATCCTTTCGGAGAGACGTCCCAAGAAGCTGAAAGTGTGCACTCTTCTCGACAAGCCTTCTCGCAGGGAGGTAGATATAGAGGGCGATTACGTAGGGTTTACCGTTCCCAACGAATTTGTCGTGGGCTACGGACTCGATTACGACCAGGCTTACAGAAATTATCCCGACGTGGGCGTGCTGAAAAAAGAAGTATATACCAAGAAAAAGGATTAAAAATGGACGATTTGCTTCGCCTCGCAGGATATTTTCCCAAAACGCTTTACGCAGTGGGCGGTTGCGTGCGGGACGGTATTGCGGGGAAAAAACCGTATGACGTCGATCTCGCGGCGGACGTTTCGCCCGACGACGTTATCGCTTGCCTCAAAGGGACGGAATACTCCGTATCCGCGACGAGTCCGAAGCTTATGACTCTCAAGATAAGAGGGAAACGAGATTACGAATATACGGCGTTCAGGACGGACAGCTATTCCGACAGAGGTCACGAGCCGACGGAAGTAAAGCGCACGTCGGAAATAGCTCTCGACGCGTTGCGTCGGGATTTTACGATGAACGCGGTCTATTACGACATAATCGGAAAAAAATACGTCGATCCGTTGGGCGGAACGGAGGATATAAAAAACGGCGTCGTACGCATGACGTCGGAAAGGACGTTTTGCGAGGACGGGTTGCGTCTTATGAGATTGTGCCGGCAGACCGCGGAAACCGGCTTTTCCGTCGAAGAAAAAACTATGGAATACGCCAAAAGTAATGCCGACGGAATAAAGGAAATATCTCCCGAAAGGATAAGAGACGAGCTTAACCGTATTCTTGTCGCGGACTTGCGTTACGGTAACGCAGGGGGACAGACAAAGGGAATCGAATTGCTGGAGGAAACGGGCGTTCTTAAAATAATTTTGCCCGAGCTTACCGCAGGGATAGGAATGGAACAGCGTAAGGATTACCATAAATACGACGTTTTCGGGCATATTTTGCAGACGGTGAGGGTAGCTCCTCCCTCGATAAGACTCGCCGCTCTGATGCACGATATAGCAAAGCCGTATTGTAAAGTAGAGTACGGTCGTTATGCCGGACACGACGTCGAGGGGGAAAGAATCGCGCGCGACGTCCTTACCGGGCTCCGTTATCCCAACGCCGTCGTTAAAGAAATCTGTTTTTTGGTGAGAAACCACATGTACAACTTAAAAAATGACGTTTCCGACAAAAAACTGAGGATTTTCATTCAAAAAAATCACCGTTATATAGACAAGCTCGTCGCGTTGAAAAAAGCCGATTACGAGGGAGGCGGAGTCCTCGAAGGAGAATGTCCTTCCGCTCTCAGGATAGAGAGACTATATAAAGAGATGAAAGAGGAAGGGGTGCCTTTTACGCTGTCGGAACTCAAAATAAACGGCGACGACCTCAAAAGGATAGGCTTGGAAGGGGAGAAAATAGGTTTCGTCCTCAACGAATTGCTCGTAATGAGCGCGAGCGATCCGAAATTTAACGACAGAGAAAAACTAACGGAATATATCATAAAGAAGGAGAAAAGAAATGCCGATTAACGATTATAAACAGGAATTTTTGAGAATATACCGTGAAAGTATAGCCCGTCCCGGAGCCGACAAGCTGCTCGATTGGTTGGAAAAGAGCGACTTTTTTTATGCTCCGGCTTCGAGCAGGTTCCATTCCGCGCATCTCGGAGGACTTTGCGAGCACAGCGTAAAAACCTATTACAGATTTCTGCAAAATCTCCAGATGGAATACGAAGAGGAGATGGAAGAAAGAATACCTATGGAGAGCATAGCGGTGATAGCCCTTCTGCACGACGTATGCAAGGTGAATTGTTATAAAGAAGAATATCGCAACGTGAAAGTGGACGGAGAATGGGTGCAAAAGCCCTATTATACCGTTGAGGACAATTTGCCTTACGGACACGGAGAAAAAAGCGTATATATTATTTCGGGCTTTATGAAGCTGACCAGAGAGGAAGCCATGGCGATAAATTGGCATATGGGCGGATTCGATCAGAGAGTCCTCGGCGGAAGCTATGCTTTGAGCGACGTGTTTTATAAGTACCCGACGGCGTTGCTTTTTCATATTTCCGACGTTCAGTCCACGTATCTTGACGAAGTAAAGGACAAATAGAGATATAAACGCAAAAAACGCAGAAACGCGCGCAACCGTACGATAGCGATTGCGCGCGTTTTAGATTGGGAAGGATTTTTTTAATAACCGCGCAGAGCCGTGACCTCCACGTTCGGAGCTACTATCGACAAATATTTTTTCGCCGTTTCCTCCGCGACGGGAGTAAAACCGTGGGTAAGACAGTTTTCCGAATCGGTATATTTCTGTATTACGTATTTTTTTGCCCCCGTCAGCCATTCCGATATTTCGTAAAAATCTTTTTCTTCAAACAATTCCGCCATTATCGTGGTGCGGAATTCGTGAGAGGGGGTATTTTTGATAATATTTACGCTTTCGTATATCCTGCTTAAATCGTAGCTTTCGTTTTTGCCTATAGTAACGGGATATTTTGCCGGGCTGTTTTTAATGTCCATGGCGAAATAGTCTACCAGTTTTTCTTCGGCAAGATACGCGAGCATATCGGGATTCGTGCCGTTGCTGTCCAGCTTTACATCGTAACCGCCCACGTCTTTGACTTTTTTTATAAAGTCGGGCAAATCCTTATTCAGGGTGGGTTCTCCTCCCGTTATGGCGACGCCGTCGAGAAGACCTCTCCTCTTATTCAGATAGCTCAGTATCTCTTCTTCGGTAAAGACCGAAGAATTTTTATCCAAATCGACGAGTCCGCCGTTGTGGCAGAAAGGACAATAGAAATTGCAACCGCCGGTAAAAACCGTCGTAGCCGTGTGACCGTCGAAATCGACGAGGGACAATTTTTCAAATCCGTAAAATTTCATAATATCTTTATTATAGCACACAATAAATTCGTTGTCACACGATTGGGAGGGAAAACGTATCCGTATCACAACAGAATTATTCAAAGAATAAAAAACGGGGAGCTTATCGACGTGCGGAAGGGAGAGGGCGAATTCTGTCTCGTGTTCGTCTTTTCGACTTTTCCGTATCTCAGACCGATAAGAAAAACCGCTCTATATAGATATGAAAAAATTTTTTCGGAAAAAGGGATAGATCCGACGGAGTTTTTCGGCAAAAAAAGCCCCGATTAGAAATCGGGGCGAGTCGGACGTCGGGTAACGATAATTACAGTTCTTTTTTTATTCCTTCCATAAGAAGCTTCGCTTTAGCGGCGGCTTTTTCCGGATCGGAGTCGTAGCACAACACGTAAATTTTCAGCTTCGGCTCCGTTCCGCTCGGACGCACGCAGACGAACTGTTCGTTTTCGAGGACGAATTTCAATACGTCCGAACGAGGCAGTCCCGTCGGCTCTTCTCCGTCGGTTTTTTTCGTCGTTCCCGTCAGATAGTCGCTTACCGCGAAAACCTTGCTTCCGGCGATATCGGTTATCGTCTTTTGCCTGAGAGCCGACATAGCGGAAGCCATATCGGACATAGCGGATATTCCTTTGTAGGCTATCGAAGTCACTTCCTCGCGGTAATATCCGAATTTTTCGAACAGCTCGGTCAGTCTTTTGTAAAGCCCCGAACCTATCGATTCGTAGTAGCATGCCATTTCCGCCGTCAGCATGCTCGCCACTACCGCGTCCTTGTCGCGGGCGTGGGTTCCTCTCAGATATCCGTAGGACTCTTCATATCCGAACAAGAAGTCGTATTCTCCCGTTTTTTCCCATTCTTTTATCTTTTCTCCGATAAATTTGAATCCGGTAAGCACGTTGAATACGGCTACTCCCTCGGATTTTGCGATTCTGTCGGCGAGCGTAGTGGTGACTATCGTCTTTACGATAGCGGGGTGAGGTGGCATTTTGCCCTCCTCTTTGAGGCGGGTTATTATATAGTCGAGGAGCAACGCGCCTATCTGATTGCCGTTAAGGAGACGGAATTCTCCTTTGTCGTCTCTTACCGCCAAGCCCATTCTGTCGCAGTCGGGATCGGTGCCGATAACCACGTCCGCTCCGATTTTGTTGCCCAAATCTATCCCCATCTTCAACGCCTGCGGATTTTCGGGGTTGGGAATGGGTACGGTGGAAAATTCGGTATCGAAAACGGTCTGTTCTTTTACGCAGGTTACGTTTATTCCCATTCGGTCGAGAACGGTCGTTACGGGGATATATCCCGAGCCGTGAATGGGAGTATAGACCAGCTTTATTCCTCCGCCGTAGTCGGCAACCGCCTTCGGAGAAAGGGACAGACCGCTTATCGCCTTGTAGTATTCTTCGTCCACGCGTTTGCCTATTACGGTGATGAAATCGTTTACGCGATAGTCGTCGAGACCGTTAAGTACGTCGGGAAAATCGGGATTGTCCGCTTCTACCGAAAAATAATCGTCGATAGAATTTATGTATTTGACCACCGTCGCCGTATCTTCGGGGCTCATCTGCGCTCCGTCTTCGCCGTAAACCTTGTAGCCGTTGTATTCTTTGGGATTGTGACTTGCGGTTATCATTATTCCGGCAAACGCTTTGAGATAGCGTATGGCGAAAGAGCACATAGGCACCGGGTGCACGTTGTCGAACAGGTAGACCTTTATGCCGGCGCGCGACAGCACGCAAGCGGCTTTTTTGGCGAATTCTACGCTGAAGCGTCGCGTGTCGTAGCTAATAACAACCCCTCTTTCGGCGGTTTCTTTTCCGAGAGAGTTGATAAAAGCGGCGAGTCCCGCGGTAGCTCGCGCCACCGTATATACGTTCATTCTGAACGTTCCCATACCCACCGTTCCGCGCATTCCGGCGGTGCCGAAGGCAAGAGGAATGGAAAAACGTTCTTTTATTTCGTTTTCGTCGTCCTTTATTGCGGAAAGCTCCGCTCTCTCTTCGGGAAGAACCGAAGAGTACCATTTTTCAAACGTTGCTCTGTACATTTTGTTACTCCTTGAAAAAATTTCTTTCAGAATTCATCATACCATATTTTATTCTTCCTTGTAAATAGCAAAATCGGCATAAAGCGTAAATATCGGCTGCTCAGAAGCAGGGAAAACGCCTCCGTCCGAGTAGGTGGCCGATACAAAATTTGGCTATTGACACGCACGCGTTTCGGTGGTATCATAAAATCGTACAATAGCATATTGTTTTATTATGCTCACAACAAAAAAATTTTTTTGGAGGTTATATGAAAAAAAGCAGCATTTTAACCAAGATAGTGCTTGCGTTGGTGCTTGTCGCTTTGATTTGTTCTCTCGCAGCTTGCGGTCCCAAGACTCCTGCGAAGGACGACGGCAAGAAAGATCCGCCTGCGGAAGCAAGCTTGGCTGAACAGGTCGTGGAGATACTCCAGGGAGTTAACCCTCTTCTGGCGACGCTTAACGACGTCAAGGCCGGCGGCACTCTCGGCGCGGCGGTTTCTTTGTCGGTGGACTACACTGCCGGAGGAAGCACCGGAAGCCACACCGTTGCGATAAACGCAAACGCAAACGCGACGTCTCCCGAAGCCCAGATAAGCTACAAAAACGACAGCGGAGAATGGTTGAACCTTACCTATTCCGATAATAAGGTATACCTTGTTCAGCCCGTTACCGCTATCAACGAAGCCAAGTTCTACGGCTCCGACGGCAAAGCGAAATACGCGGTAGACAAGACCGTTACCAATGTGGCGGCGCTCAATCCTGCCGTTACCGATATGATGACGGTGGCTATGGACGCGCTCGCGTCCATCGACGGACTCGCGTTGCCCGCAGGATTGGAAGACAGCATTAACGAGATGCTTCAGAGCAGTCTCGGACAATCCATAGGCGGACTCCTTACCATCGAAAAGACCGCCAACGGAAATAAAATCGTTCTCGGTCAAGAAATAATGTCGGTTGTATCCAGTCTTTTGCCTACTCTTCTCGGCGGAACTCTTACGAGCCTCGTCGGCGCGGACCTTTCCACGACGATTCTTGACGGTATCAAGGATTTCTTAGCGACCAATCCCGTTATAAGCCTCGAAGTAACCCAGAGCAACAACAAAATAAACGGAGTTAATATAGGTTACGAGCAGGGCGAAAACAAGGGCACGCTGAAATTGGGCCTCGACCTCAAGAACGAAGCGATAACCGTTTCCGCGCCTACCGGTTGCGAAGACAAGGCTCTTAATATCGGAGTCGGCGCAGAGCTCGCTCAGAAGGGCGCTAAAGCCAATCTCGAAGCTTACGGAGTAGCCGATCTTTCCGCAGACCTCAAAAACCTCGTTTACGCCGACCTTACCGTAAACAACCAGAAGAGCTACGGCTACTTCAACGGTCAGGAAGTAGTATTTAATACCGACGGACTTTATGCCGCTCTTAACGGCGGAAGCAACTCTTCTCTTATCGAAAAGCCCGCGAACACTACTTATAAGGCTACCGTTCAGACTGAAAAGTCCGCTACCGATTCGACCTTGGTAGCAACCAGCATCGTCAAGATGATAAACAATGCGGCTAAGGAATTTAAGGATAAATACAACAGCTCCAAGGCAAGCAATGCCGCGGAAAAGAGCATCGAACAAAACATCTACGAATTCCTCGGCGGCACGCTTACGCAGGATAAGGACGGCAATTACGTCAAGGTTACCGAAAAAGAGATGATGGCTCAGCTCAAAACCAAAATAGGCGACTACGTAAGATTTGAAATCGACGATAGTAGCTCGTCCGACAACTATTTCAAGACCGTCAAGAACATCATAGTATTGTTCGGAGCTAACGACGAATGGATAATCGGAACCAATCTTATCAAGGATAACCTCAACGACCTCAAGTCGTTTATGGATCTTATTTCCTTCGATAAATGGATCAATACTAATCCCGCTTCCACCGGAACCAACATCTTCAACTGGGATACCGCGACCTATCGCGGAGGCGTTACCCTTACCAAGTCCGGAGAAAAGAACGACCTTCTCGACGCCGTCAACGTATTTGCCGCGGCAGGCAAAGAGGGCGACGATTATAAGGACATCGACGCCAAGTTTATAGCCGATTTCGCCAATTACTACGTAGCTGCGTTCGGTTATTATCTCGATAAATTCAGCGACAGCGACAAAGCCGCAATCGACAAAATCGATATGGAATAC
>JBJFAO010000162.1:0-10059 GCA_051887955.1 Christensenellales bacterium | reverse complement strand
GAGCTCACGCTCTTTATCTCCGTCACGAGAGAGCTGTATAATCTCGTTTTTACCTTGGTTTCCGCAATCGTTTTGTTGCCCAATCCGCCGCTTGTCATTATTGCAAGTTTGTACGGCATTCCTTCCTGCAAGTTTTCAAAAGCGCCTTTATTTTCTCCGGGTTCGAGAGCCATTTCGCGTTTGGTAAAGTCATTGTAGGCTACGATTTTTATAGGTCCGTCCGCCTCTTCTACGTTTACGCACCATTCGATAACGGTATCCGTCGCATAAACGTCCACAATTTCGGCCTTTGCCGACGAAAAAATATTGCCTACCCCAACGACGACGACAGCCCCTATCGCCGCAATAAAGGATGTAAAGCGCAATTTTCCGCCGAATTTTTTCTTTTTTACGGGAGAATACCTCTGCTCCGACGACGTCTGAGATTCCTTGCCCTGTTCGTTGTCGTCCGATTTGTTGAATTCGCGTTCTACCCCGACTTCCTCACTCGTGCGCCCGTATTCTTCACTGTTGTTAAATTCTTGCATGTTTCTCCGAAATATGTTGCTTTAAGTAATTTAATATTATAAAATTCAATTTCTCCAAAGTCAATCGTTTACGTTTTACTGAGATATAATGTCGCAATTACCAAAACACGCTATCATATTCAAATCTTTTATGAATTACTGTGTGTTTCCAACCCTCCACTTTTACACCAACCTTTAATTACGTGTTATACTGTGCGCATTCTAACGGGAGGTTTTTTTATTTTGAACAACTATAAAAAGAAAGCGGCGCTGTTTCTGACGAGTCAGAGCGTCACGCTGTTCGGCTCGTCGCTGACGCAGTTTGCGCTTATATGGTACGTCACCATGCAGACTTCGTCGGGCGTTTGGGTGTCCGCCATGACCGTAGCGGCTTACGTGCCGCAATTTTTGATTTCTTTCTTTTCCGGTTCTTTTGCCGACAGATATCCGCGTAAAAGGCTGATAATCTTATCCGACGCTCTTATCGCCGTAGCGACTCTTGCGCTCGCGATACTTTTTCCGATGATTCCCGACGGCACTCCTATATTGCTGTCGCTCGTCGCGATATCGGCAATCCGGTCTGTCGGTACAGGGATTCAAACCCCTGCCGTAAACGCGGCTATCCCCCGGCTCGTACCCGAAGAAAAGCTTATGAAATTTAACGGCTTTAATTCCACCATGCAGTCAATCGTACAGTTCGCCGCGCCTATGGCTGCGGGAGCAATTCTTTCATTAGGAACGCTACGAGCCGCAATGATAGTAGATATAGCGACTGCCGCCGTGGGAATCGGTCTGCTCTGCGCGGTGTCTATTCCGTTTGATAAAAGGGAAAGCTCACGCTCGATATTGTCGGAAACGAAGGTAGGAATTATGTACGCGGTAAAAGAAGCGTTTATAGGGAAGCTGCTTATAGTGTTCGGCGCGTTTATTTTTCTCTGCGTTCCGGCGGGATTTATGTCGACGTTGTTCGTAAAACGGTATTACGGAGACGCCTATTGGTATATGACGTTGACGGAAATAGTAGGCTTTATCGGAATGACCGCGGGAGGCTTGCTCATAGGCGCGTGGGGAGGCTTCAAAAATCGCATAAAAACCCTCGCCGTCGGGCTGATTGCTTTCGGGCTGCTTGCCATAGGCATGGGCGCAATCGACAGTTTCGTAGCCTATCTTATTTTTATGGCGGTCTACGGGGTGGCGTTGACTATGGTACAAACCGCCGCGACTACGCTCTTGCAGGAAAGGTCGTCCGCGGAAATGCAGGGGCGCGTGTTCGGGCTGTTCGGGGCGATATATTCGGGAACGCTTCCCCTCGGAATGGTCGTATTCGGTCCCCTTGCGGACGTAGTTTCGATGCGTCTTCTTATGATACTGTCGGGAGTTTTGTTGGCGGCAATGTCGATAATTATCGTGCTGAACAGAAAGTTTTATCTGAGCGGAAACGATAAAAAGTCCGAATAACGCTACCGATACGATATTCTTTATAATATTTTCCGTTTGTGATATTCTGTATATAGCGCATACGAGCGAGGCAATAATATATGAAAAAATACAGAACTTCGGAAGTCGCCGCAATTATTGGCATACACCCCAACACCGTGCGGCTGTACGAAAAGTTGAATTTAATTCCCGCCCCCGAACGATTGGAAAACGGTTATCGAGCGTTTACCGACTTCCATATAGAACAATGCAAATTGATACGGATTGCCTTCCGGGTGGAAGTGCTGCAGAACGGACTTCGCAAAAAAATCATTCAGGTCGTCAAAGCGTCCGCGGCAGGAAATTTCGATAATGCGATTGCGCTCGTATACGAATACATAGAGCAGATTAAACAAGAACAAAACAATGCGGAAAACGCCGTCGATATCGTAAAAAAGCTCCTATCCGACGCTCCGCAGCCCGATACGCAAACGCTCACCAGAAAAGAAGCGGCAAAAACGCTCGGCGTTTCCGTCGACTCGCTACGCAATTGGGAAACAAACGGATTGCTCGCCGTAAAAAGAAAAAATAACGGCTACAGAGTATATACGGACGAAGATATACGGCGACTGAAAATCATTCGTGCGTTGAGGTGCGCAAATTATTCATTGGAAGCTATTTTGAGATTATTGCGGCAATTATCACAGAATTCAAATACGGACGTTCGGAATACCTTAAATACGCCGCAACCGACCGACGATATTATTTCCGTCTGCGACAGACTGATCGTTTCTTTATCTGCGGCGGAAAAAAACGCTTATAAAATATTGAATATGCTGTCGGATATGAAAAGACGCTTCCGCTAACCTCGCGTTTACGGAATTATTCCATACCTTCCGTCCTGTTCGCGCCTTTCCTTACGCAAATTTTTCTATACGACGACGATTGTTTGTGAAAAATAATTAATTTCGGGATATACTAAAAGTGCGCCGGCAAAACCGACGCACAAAACGCAAATTCCAGAATGTCGCCAAACAAACTATATACAGAACGGTATAAACACGTACCTTTTCTATATGGAATCCGCATTTTAACAATACAGGAGAAAAAGCACGCACAAAATTTAACTATATCCATTCAAAAGAGTATACCGCATGAACTGAATATAAATTTGTTTGGCTTATATAGTATATCATATCAAAAAAAAATTTCAATGTTTTTTCACCAAATAAAAAAATTTTTTTGTTCAAAAATATCTTAAGAAGTTATTTCCCGCCGTTTTGATGCGTGCGAAAGCGTGCGTTTTTCATAGCGAAGTTTTTATCAAAATCGTTACTCTTGTTGCGCGCTCGTTAACAAAGTTGTATAATACAAGCGAGAAACTTGCTCGCAAGGGTTTGCAGGCAAAGTATAACGGAATAAACTACATTTGCGGAGGCAAAATGATTAAGCATATCGTTTGTTTTAAGTTAAAAGAACCCACTCCGTCCCTGCTTGAAAAGACCAAAGAAATACTCCTTTCGATGAACGGAAACGTCCCCACGGCAAAATCCGTGGAAGTAGGCATAGATTTATTGCACAGTCCTCGCAGCTACGACGTAATTTTGCAGGTTGCGTTGGAGGATATGAACGCGCTCGACGAATACCAGAAAGACGAATACCATTGCGGCGTAGTAAAAAAACACATGCACGCCGTAGCGGAGACGAGCGTCGCTATAGACTATAATATAGAATAACTATCAATGCGCTTCCGGTATATCGATTTTTGACAAACGTGAATTTGCGCCGTTACCGAACGCGTAACGTTGTTTTTTGAGAAAAATGTGGATTGTTGCCTCAGTATTATCTGCCGTTTTTGCGGGAATAACCTCTATCCTTGCAAAATGCGGAATACGAAAAACCGATTCCGACGTAGCCTCCGCCCTACGCACTTCGATAGTGCTTTTGTTTTCTGCGGTTGCGGTATGCGTCGTAGGTTCTTACGTTCAAATACCATCCATTTCCGTTAAATCCTGGATTTTTCTTGTCCTGTCGGGACTTGCGACAGGAGCGTCCTGGCTATGCTATTTCCGCGCGTTATCCTTAGGCGACGTAAACAAAGTCGCTCCCGTAGACAAATCGAGCACGATAATAACGGTTCTGCTCGCAATCCTGATATTTAACGAAACGAAGTATTGGTTCGTCAAAATAATCGGATGCGCGCTGATTGCCGCAGGCACTTTTCTTATGGCGAAAAAGAGCGCAGACGGAGAAAAAACCAAAAATTCCCGCTGGCTTTTCTTCGCTCTCTTATCCGCGCTATTCGCCGCTTTATCCTCTATACTTGCAAAAATAGGAGTCGAAAACGTAGAATCCAACCTCGGAACGGCAATAAGAACGGTCGTAGTGCTCGTACTTTCTTTTATCGTCGTATTCGCAAGGCATAAGCAAGCGGATATAAAAACAATCGACAAAAAAGAACTCTTTTTTATCTTCCTTTCCGGCGTAGCAACCGGCGCGTCCTGGCTATGCTATTATTACGCAATTCAAAAAGGCAAAGTCAGCGTCGTCGTACCGATAGACAAGCTGAGCATTCTCGTTACCGTTTTGTTTTCGGCAATAGTTTTCAAAGAAAAATTATCCGTAAAAGCGACGGTAGGTCTCGTACTTATTACCGTAGGAACGGTAGGAATGGCGATTTTTTCCTGATAAAACGTCGCTTGTCATACGCGCTTTATCTGCGGTCGCAAGGAACCGGCGAATATTTTGCAAGCCCCTTAAACGTATATACGATTGATAATTCCCCTCGTCCGTGGTATAATCGTAAAAAAACAACCCATTAAAAAGGAACTACTTAAATATGAAAATTCTTATGCTTAACGGCAGCCCTCGACAAAAGGGAAACACTTTTTGCGCGCTTACGGAAATAGGAAAACAGCTCGAACAAGAAGGACTCGAATACGAAATATTCCAGATAGGCTCGGGCAACGTGCAGGATTGTATCGCTTGCGGAAAATGCCGCGGAGAAGGCTGCGTATTCAACGACGCGGTCAACGATTTTCTCAAAAAAGCGGAACAAGCCGACGGCTTCGTATTCGGCACGCCCGTATATTACGCACACCCCAGCGGACGCATACTTTCCTTTCTGGACAGAGCTTTTTATAGCGGCTCGAAATTTTTCGCTCACAAGCCGGCGGCGTCCGTCGCAGTAGCAAGGCGAAGCGGAACGACGGCTTCCTTCGACGTGCTCAATAAGTATTTCGGCATATCGCAAATGCCGATAGCGGGTTCTACCTATTGGAACAACGCCCACGGTGCAAAGCCCGGCGAAGCTGTTTTGGACGATGAAGGCATGCAGACTATGCGCAACCTCGCCAAAAACGTAGCATGGCTGGTAAAATGCGTCGCTCTCGGCAAGGAAAACGGTATAAACGTACCCGACGCGGAAAGATCATTCCGCACAAATTTCATTCGTTAAGCAATTTTTGTTCAACAATAAAATATAAGTTTTTTCAAAATCATACAAAAAAACCGCTTTTATTTACGGCGGTTTTTTTATTTAAAGCTAACAGTATTAAATTCGTCTCCTAACAGGATATTACTAAAAAATCACGTATACCGTCGCGTTTTCATAAAAAACGTCGTCGGCGCTTATTTCTACCCCCTCTTCGGTTCCATAATCGTATGATTTATAAATTTTTCCTCCGGCTTCCGATATTTCAATTAACGTTTCTTCCGATATCCTGCTGCCCTTTTCTACAGCGATAAACCAACCGTCCATATCGTCTATGAAAAGCAAAACCGTCTCCGAAGTAATTTTTTCGTATTTCATTTCGCTCTCTCCGTCTGCGGTCGTTATGCCAAAATAATTCCCGTTTTCATAGAAAACCGTATCTTCGGCTACGGTTATCTCCCCGTTACTCCTCTCGAAGGAATTCAGCGCGGACGCGTCGATAGTATCGGAGGTCGCTTGCCAATCGTTGTTCTCATAATCGAAGTCCACCGCAACCAACGCTTCGGATACGGCGTCGAAATATATCTTGAAAGAATAACCGCACGCCGAGCCCTCCTTTGCGTAAAATTCCCCTTCCATCGGATTGGAGACTACTTTTACCACGAACGAGGCGAATAATTCCGGTCTTTCTTTAAGACTTACTTTTATGGTGTAATCGTCGGGTGTTTTTGCGTCGTAAGCGGAATAATCTACCGTATATTCCCCTTCATTCAATCCCACCTTTACTCCGTCGGAATATTCTTTTTTTACGGTAAGTCCGGACAAATCTATTTCTTCCATGCGATAAAAAGTAGTGATAAATGGCAGGCTCGATACGATAATCCCCGTTAATTCTCCCTTGGTTTCCACCACGTTTACGGCGTATTCTACATAAATTCCACCATCGGCGATGCTGATAATTTTTACAAAATATTCCCCCGTTGCGTTGATATCGCATGCGGAAAAGTCAACCTCGTATTCGTTCTCATTCATAACAAACCGTCTGTCTCCGAAAATATCGGTGGTTTTTTCCACTACGAGTCCGTCGTACGAAAATTGGGAACCGAGCACAAAATCGGTGACAGAGGGATAGGTTTTGACAAACATTTCCGTCGGAGGCAATTTATTTACGTCGTAAACGGAAACCTCATACGACGTAGCGACGTCATCAAAAGATAGCTTTATACATACAGTGTCCTTACCGTCTATCCCCTTCACGTACTTGTTTCCGGCGTTTCCCGATAAAAAAACGAGTTCGCCGATATTGGCCGCTTGCTCGCTGCCGTCGGCAAATATCTTATAAACGGTAACGCCGGACGCGTCTATCTCCTCTCCGTCGGCATACACGGTGCGATACTCTCCGTTATTACTAATCCTTAACCCTATCGTGCCTTCTACGATAACGTAATAACCGAGGTCGCCGTATTCGGTTTTTACAGTGATTTCGTATCTTCCGGACCTTTCCGCCTTATACGAAGAGGAATCTACGGAATACTCCGTTATCTCCACGCGAGAATCGTCGTAAAAAACCGCCTCTATTTTGAGTCCGTCGTAAGAAAACATCTCTTCGCGGTTAAAAACAGTCCTGTGCGATGAATTTTGCGCAACCTGCACGGATTTCACCGCAACCTCCCAACCTGCATATAAATCCGTATCGCACGCTACGGAAACAGAGAAATTAAACGGATTTCCGTCCGCAAGATACCAACCCGTAAATATATAACCTATTCGTACGGGCTCGTCGGGCGGCGCTACAATGCCTTTTGCGGTACGCTCGTCGTATAACCTCCCCTCCGAAAAAAACCGTACGCAAAAGTCTTCCGACGGCACTATATCTCCGTTGTTCTCGGGAGGAGACTGAACCTCGCCGCTTCCGCCCTCCGGCGGAACGCGCGTATCGTTATTGCATCCTGTCAGCGCGATTATAAAGCATACTACGCAACAGACAGTCAATATTGTTGACAAAATTTTTTTCATACTTATTCCTTATCGGTCGGTATAATTTATTTTATATTACCACAAAGCGCGTACTAATGTCAAATTGTCTAAAAATGCCAATGTTTTGTAGTTATGGCAACGGGTAAACCGTTTTGTTCTGCGTATCATCGCATAAAAAAGCCTTCGGCTAAGCGAGACCGAAGGCGTAATTTATTTTACGAGTTTTTCTGAAGCTATTCCCCCAACAACTCCTGCGCCATAATAACTCCCATTACGGAAGCCATCATCAAGCCTCTCGTCCAGCCGCAGCTGTCACCGAGACAATGCAGATTTTTTACGGAGGTGTTAAGATGCTCGTCCATCTTTATGCGATTGCTGTAAAATTTTATTTCGGGAGCGTACAGGAGAGTTTCGCTGCTGGCAAATCCCGGCACCACCTTATCCACCTGATCTATAAAACCGAGAATACTTATCATGGTTCTGTACGGCAACGCGCTGGTAATGTCTCCAGCTACCGCGTCGGGCAGAGTGGGACGAACGTTGCCTTGCGAAAGTTCTTTTGCCCAGGTACGTTTTCCGTTGCGTATATCGCCGAGACGTTGTACGAGGATGTTTCCGTCCGCAAGCATGTTGCAGAGCTGACCTATATTCTGTGCGTAGAGTATCGGCTGATTGAACGGAACGCTGAAATGATGAGAACACAATATCGACAGGTTCGTGTTGTTGGATTTTTTGTCTTTATAGCTGTGTCCGTTGACGAGAGCGAGATCGTTTTCGTAATTTTCCTGCGCGACGTATCCTCCGGGATTCTGACAAAACGTTCTTACTTTGTTCATAAACGGCTTCGGATAGCCTATCAATTTTGATTCGTAAAGAGCGCGATTTACCGTTTCCATAACTTCGTTGCGAAGCTCTACTCTCACGCCTATATCGACTACGCCTGCCTCGTTCTTGATATCGTGGATTCTGCACATATTTTCCAACCAATCCGCACCCTTTCTTCCCGTTGCGACAATGGTCTTATCCGCAAAAATCTCCTTGCCGTTGATTACCGCGCCGAAACACGCGCCGTCCTTGATTATGAGATCCTCCGCGTCGTGATGGACGAGAATTTCCACCCCGTTTTCCAAAAGATAACGCTGAATAGCGTAGTAGAGGTCGTGCGCTTTTTCCGTGCCCAGATGCCTTATGGGGCAATCGACAAGCTTAAGGTCGGCTTGAATAGCTTTCAGACGGATATTCTTTATTTCTTCCGTTGCTTCGAGTCCCTCCACGTGAGTATCGGCGCCGAATTCGAGGTATATCTTGTCGGTATAATCGATTATTCTCTGGGCTTTTTCCGCTCCGATAAGCTCGGGCAAATCTCCGCCCACTTCGTAGCTGAGAGAAAGCTTGCCGTCGGAAAACGCTCCCGCACCGGCAAAACCGCTCGTTATATGACAAGTCGGTTTGCAATGAACACACTTACCTGTCTTTGACTTCGGGCAGGATCTTTTATCTATAAAACTACCTTGCTCGACAATCAAAATCTTTTTACCGGAATTTTTCCTCACAAGCTCCAACGCCGTAAATATTCCGGCAGGGCCCGCTCCGATAACGAGTACGTCATATTTCATAGCACCAAACCTCCGTTTTGACAATCACCGTATTATTGTAACAAATATCTTCATTTATGTAAATCACTTTCAACGTAAATCTGCTTTATTTCTCTTTACAAAAAATATTTTTTGGAGTATACTGTTCTATGTAAGCGCAATTGACTCAGCTGGTAGAGTGCCTCCGTCACATGGAGGAAGTCAGGGGTTCGAGTCCCTTATTGCGCACCATACTTGACTATCTCGAACACCTATATTTCTTATAAAAGTGTTTGTGTAGTCGCAACAATTAAAGACGTTGAATGACGTCTTTTTTGTTTTGTAATTTTTAGGTTAGACCTCAATTTGAGGTTTAACCTCTTTTTTTCTTTCTCCCCTTCCCCTTGTGATAGGATTCCCTTCTTCATTCTCTTTTAAGAGGACCTCCAAGAGTCTTTTTTGCCTTTCGGAATGTCGTTGTACCACAGCTAAAAGCAGGCTCAAAGGGCGATAAATTTTTGCTTTACTTTCGAAGTGGTATGACTGTTTCCCAAATGTGTTAAGCCTATATCCCATAAAAGGTGATTGCATTCATATAAAAGCCAATGTTTGAACGCAAAATTTTCTCGCTTTTTCCTTTGCCCCTGTGCCGTTGACCTATATAAAGAAAAATTCAGGCTTTTGAGCAGTGGTCCTTAGCCCTCCTGTCGAAAGGCAAAAAATTCACTTTGGAGGTATTTAAGAAAAATGAAGAAGGTAATCTACTCTATCACAAGGATCGGTAAGAAAGAAAACACCAAATATACCGGTGTCGGATATATCACCGATGAAGAGCTAATCACAGCAGGAATTAGCAAAAACAACAAGCCGTACATAAGAATTTACGACTGCGTTAAAGATTGTCACCCGATAATCGGAACGGAAAATGAATTCAAAGGTGCTTACTTCGAACTTACCAAATACGAAGGGCACGACGTAGAAATCAATTACTATATCTGGTACAAATTCGCAGAATAAAGCAAAGGAGATAAAAACTATGAGAAACAAATATTACTTAAAAGAATTTCAATATTTCAATGGTGAAGATTTCGTCACTTTCAATATCGTTGACCTCAACAGCGATAGAAAAACAATAACCGTTGTCGAGTCCTAT
>JBJFAO010000161.1:0-10061 GCA_051887955.1 Christensenellales bacterium | reverse complement strand
GTCTGCGAGAGCGTCGTTGTGGGTGACCATTATTACGAGTCTTTCGGAAGAAATTTCTTTCAGTAAATCGATTACCTGTCTTCCCGATTCGCTGTCAAGCGCGCCCGTAGGCTCGTCTGCAAGGATTATGGAAGGGTTGTTGACTATTGCTCTCGCTATGGCGACTCTCTGCATCTGACCGCCCGACATCTGTAACGGACGTTTTTTTGCCTGGTCGCGTAGTCCCACCTTTTCGAGGGCTTCGAGCGCGCGGCGTTTGCGCTCCTCTTCCGGCACTTCGGCGAGGATAAGGGGCATTTCCACGTTGCGCAAAACGGTCTGATGAGGGATGAGATTGTAGCTCTGGAAGACGAATCCTATTTGTCTGTTGCGATAATCGTTCCAGTCGGCGTCGGAAAAATCGGCGGTATCCGCGCCGTCGAGGAACACCGAGCCCGACGTGCTCTTGTCGAGTCCGCCGACAATATTGAGAAGAGTGGTTTTTCCGCAGCCGGAGTGACCGAGAATACTGACAAATTCGCAGGAGCGGAACTGAACCGTTATTCCTTTGAGAACGTTGGTTACCTGATCTTTACCGACGGGAAAGTCTTTCGTTATGTTTTCTAATCGTAGCATTTTTCACCTTTTGAAGTATTTTCCGTATAGCCGACGTCGCTTTGTAGCTACGGGCAGAGAACGGAATTATTCCTGCGCGGGCATGCTGGGACCGACATTGCGCGCATGGAATATAAGCATAATACATCTATTATAAAATAAATTTCCGAAAAAGGAAACTACTTTTTGTCACGCGAGAGCGTTAGTTGCAAAAAATCGGCGTTTTCAAGCAAAAACGTTGATTTTTTGCAAATTTCGGAATTATAAATTGCCGATTTTGTTCGGCGGAGCATATTTATGCCGTTTGACATTTTTTTGTCGTTATATTACAATAAACATATTCGGATAATGAAGAGGTCTTTATGAAAAAGATAATCGGCGCAATCGCGCTTTCGGTATTACTCTGCGCAGTCCTGATCGGCTGCACTTCCGGCAATACGGTTTCTCCCGCTTGGGCTGACGAAGAAACCCTCGTTTATTCCGTCGTCGATACGTTGACGAAGGAAGCCGTGGGCGAAATGACGGTAAAAAACGTCAGACGTCCCGACGACAAAACGCTGGGAGGTGCGTCTTACGACGCGGACGGGAGGACGGAAATCGTCGCCGAGATAAGAGGGAAACGGACGGAAGTCGTTTTTCTGACCAAGCAATATCACGTGCTCGCGGAGGAAAAGACGTATACCGACGAAACGGGAGAGCATAGGCTCAATTCGCGCCACTCCGGAAAATACGCGTATTATTCCGTAGACGGCGGGGCGGAAAACAAGATAAACGTCGGTAGCTCCGGATATACGGAAAGCGAGTATCTTTATAATTATATACGCTGCTATGCGTTGACAACGCCGCCGACGTCGGTTAAAATAGCCGATTACGCTACGGGGACGGCAAAAACGGTAACCGCCTCCGCATACGGCAACACCGAATTGCCTTTGCCTCATCCCGACGGAACGAAGAACGCATCCTGCGTGGCGATAGAGATATCTCTGTCCGATACTCCTTCGGGAAAACCGATATACGTATGGTTTGCTTCCGACGCGACCGAAAACAACGTTTACGGCGTATCCATAAGCCCGTCGAAAAAATTCCCCGTTAAAATAATCGAAAACGATCTTACCTATACTCTCAAATCCATAAGCGTAAAATAATTTCGTAGGATAATGAAAGCTGACAAGAAAAAAATAATTTCGATAATTACCGTCGTTACGGCGGTAATTTTGTTTGCCGTATGGGCGTTTCTGGCGACGATTTATCTTTGCGGAGTAAAGGACGCGGGAGGCTACAACGAAAGAGTAGGCACGCGGTTTATCGCCCACAGAGGATACAGCGGAAAATACTTTCAGAACACCGTTCAGGCGTTTAAGGCGGCGGGGCAGAGCGGCTTTTTTCAGGGGATAGAAACGGACGTGTGGTCCACCGCGGACGGAGTGTACGTATGCTGTCACGACGAAACGCCTTTTTGCGACAAATCCGTAAAAGTAACGGAGTCGCTATACGACGATATAAAGGACATGCCTTTGGATTTAAGCTCCGCCGGAGCAGACGTGGACCTTTCCCTCGATTATAGGATTTGTACGCTTTCGGAATACCTTAACATATGCTACGGATACCGAAAATTGGCTGTTATCGAAATAAAACAAAAGTTTAACAGAGAAGAAGCCGAGGCGCTCGCGACGTTTGCTCGTGGATTTGTGAGCTGGCGCAATCTGATATTTTGTTCCTTTAACAAAAACGTTGTCGATTACGTTTACGACGCAAATCCGTACGTGGGAATTATGCTTTTTACCTCCGACAAGACGAAAGCGACGCTGTATTCGGCGATGGGGTACAACGTCGGCGTGGCAAAGGGAGTTCCGACAAAAAAGTTTGTCGACGGCAGACACAAGAAGGGGGAATTCGTCAACGCCTACACGGTGAACGATTCGGAGGAAGCGAGAGCCCTTATCGGCATGGGCGTCGACTTTATTACGACGGACGTGGTTTTGTCCGTATAGACGGCTTATGAAGCGAATGTGCGAAAAGTTATTGCAATTCCGTCCGCTTTGTTATATACTTAATAAGATTATTTATATTTTTTTGTAAACGGAGAAAGTATGAAAAGAAAATTACTTACTGCCATTACGGCAATAATCGCTCTTGCGACTCTGGTCGGCGTGCTTGCGGGTTGTACCGAGAGTCTCAAACAGGACGCCATTCCCACGGTAACGGGAGGAGCCGTGTACGGCAACGGCGGCATGACGGCGGTTTACGGAGATTATTTGTATTTTATCAACGGCTACGCCGGCGAAACCGCCGACAACACTTTCGGCAAGGTCGTCAAGGGTTCGATAGCGAGGGTAGAATTGAAGAACGGCGTTCCCAACGGAAAGGCTACGATAATCGTTCCTAAAAACGTGTACGGCACCGATACGCAATACGGCGGAATATATATAAGCAACGGGTTTGTTTATTATGCGACTACCAGCACCGACCTCGACGGCAACGGCAATCCCAAAACGGGGCGCTGCGTGCTGATGCGTACCGCGGTCGACGGGACGAACACTCAAAAGATAGCGGAGTTCGACGACCACAAAATCGTGTTCAAGGTCGTTGGCGACAAGCTCGTTTACGTCCGCTCCAACGGAATATATTCCATAGACCTCAACAGCAAAAAATTCGCAGTATCCACGGTGGAAAAGACTATTGCTTCGGGATACGTTATCGAGGGCGATTATATCTATTATAACGCTTACGTAGACGACGATACCGCCAACTACGTTATGAAGGCTTATCCTCTCGCCGGAGGAGAGGCGAAAGAGCTTCTCAGCGCGAGCATATTCGGCAAAACCGGAGTAAAGTACACGTTCGGCATTATTTCGGTAATCGACGAGGGGGACAAAGCGAGAGTGTTCTACTCCAAGACCGACGACGCTCAGGGCAAACCGGAGGAGGGTATTTATTCGACGGTATTTTCAAAATCCGATTTCGCTTATTCCGCCGACAACGTCAGTCGCTTTACGCAGAACAGCTCCGGCACGACCAATCTCGCGTATACCAAATTCTATAAAGCCGGACCTTACTATCTCGGATACGCTTCCACCAAGATGGACGCTTTTTACGCCAACGGCGAAAGAGTGCTCTCCGCGGACGGAATAGAAAGCCTCAATCCGGGCAGCTCCATAACGGTTTTTGAGATAGAAGAGAAAGCCGACGGCGCGTATATGTGGTATTTCGACAGCAACAGCGTGCTCCGCAAAATCAAGCTTATCGAAAAGGTGGGAGATACGTGGAGCTTCGTCGAGGGCAACGAAACCAAAATTTTCAGCGGCAAGTACGATAAAACGTACGTAGGAATTGAAAAGGTCGGCAACGTGCTTTATTACTTCAATTCTTCCGTTTCGAACAACGCATATTACTACGTAATAGACGAGGAGAAGCCCGCCGAAGGACAGCAAAAAATTCTCGGAATAATTACCGAGACCGACGTAATTGCGGCATTCTGAAAAAAGTTGACGTAAATTATAAAAAATCAGTTTACAAAATATAGTTTAGTAAATATAATATATCCAAATTACCGAAAGGCAGTTTGGATATTTTTTTGCGGACGGTCGGGAGGCCGTCGGCTACGGCTATACGCCTATGGAGGATTTGTAAAGTGGCGAAGTACAAGAAGTGCCCCAGATGCGAACTCAATTATATTTTGGAAGACGAAGATTATTGCGAGATATGCAAACAGGAGCTTAAAGGGATTTCCTGCAACGTCGAGCTCGACGACGACGAAGAAGCGGAGCTTTGCCCCGTGTGCGGAATAAACTTCCTCAACGAGGGAGAGAAGATATGCGAAGCGTGCGCCGCGGCTAAAGCCGACGAAGAAAAGGGCTCGGCAATAGACGATATCGAACCCGATTGGAACGACGAAGACGAAGTCGGAGAGGACGATATGGTGGACGACGAAAGCGACGATATGGAGCTCAGTCTGGAAGATCTCGCCGAAGAAGAGGAAGAAGAGGACGACGAGTACAACGGCTCCGACGAGGAAGAAGAGGAGGATATCGATATCGATTTCGACGACGAAGACGACGAGGAAGAAGAGGAAGAGGACGACGATTTTTAATTGAAAATTTATATATTAAAGCAGTAAAAAACCGCGGAAAAGCCGCGGTTTTTTTTGCGCTCCTTAACGCCTTGCGTTCATAAAAAAGAATGCGAAAGGGAACCTTTATCCGCAGATAAGGAAACCAAACGAAAGTATTTTTGACAGTCTTTGTCGAAAAAATTATTTTGATATTTTCCCGGTTCGCTTGATTTTAATCCGTGTCGCAGGCCGAACGGAAACGATGAATTTTTATGAAAAACGGAATTTTGCGCCTGTGAATTTTGCCAATAATTGCAAGGCGGACGGGAGAAATTTTTTGAGAAAAGGTATTGTATAATATTATTATATATGTTAAAATGTTAGTATCTATCGGTATACCGTAGCAATATTTGAAAATATAATTCGGGAAAACAGGAAAAAAGCTATGACAAAGAAAAGGATTTTATCTTACGTACTGCTGTTTATTTTATCGGTCGTCGCGACGATATCGGCGATGGTCGGGGGGAGCTCTTTTTCGGACGGAGCGGAAGCCGCCGTTTCGTGGAACGCGCGCGTAGCGGTGAGCAGAGGCAGCGGATACGTCGACATAGCTACGGGCGAAAGAGTTTCCGATTCGACTACGTTTACTTTCCTTATTTCCGATTACGCCGACAGCGACACTTTCGAATATTTCGTTTCGAGAGAGGATTTTGAAAATTCCAAGCAGGTTTTGGACGGGCTCGGCGCGACATGGGAGAGCTTTTCTCCCGACGACAAGAAAACCGTCGACGGTAAGACCTATTGGACGAGCGCGTATTCGACCTCGAATAAAGACGAGATATTCGTTTATTTCCGCAGAAAATACACTGAAAATTCCAAAGTGGCGACGGAGTATTATTCCGTACGTTGGCAGATTATCGTAAATACGAGCATAACCGAAGAGAATCTCGGTATTTCTTCCGTGTCCGCGACTTACGTAAAAGACAACAAGACGGTCAATTACGAAGGCAACTGGATAGGCGTCGGACTGAAATTTGCGGTGACGACGAAGTTTATGGAAACCAACGGGCAGGAATACGACGCGTCGTACGAATTGCTCAGCTATTCCGTGGACGGCAAGGAAGTGACGGACAGAACGAAGAAGTGGATGCCGATGACGTACAATTACGTTACGGTAAGCGTCAGCCTCGACAACGGCAGAGTGGATTTTAAGGTCACCGACATAGCGGAAAAATACGCTTCGTATTATAGCTACGGCGGAGTAAAAATCGATACCGCCATACCCGTATTCAATCTTACCGCGACGACGCGCGATCCCGTTACGGGACTTCCGAAAGCGTATCAGAGCAAGGATTGGAGCTGTTACGACGTTACGTTCGGATTCGAGGACGTGAGCGAATGTATAAGCGAAATATCGTATTACTATTCCGAGGACGGAATCAATTATTCTCTCATTCCGTCGTCGACGTATACGGTGCGCAATACGACCAAAGGTCTGCGTTTCCGCGCGCAAACCAAAGCGGGGGTTTCCTTCGATTACGGAGACGGAGCGAGCTATATCGTCAACATAGATCCCGTTCAGCCCGGCGTAAGAGCGAAGGCTTACACCGACGATCCCGATAAAGTAGGAGCTACGACGGCAATATCCGCGATTTTCGACGAAGCCGCCTGCGTATACAGGGCCGATTCCGACGCCAACGGACAGGTCTATATCGACATGTTTAATATGGACGGCGCCGGCAACGGCATCGTCAACGCGAGCGGAGTCAGATTTTTCTACGCCGTTTCCGTAGACGGCAAGGATTACGGCGAGTACAGACAGGCGACGACTGCCGTTACCGACGGAGAAAACGCAGGCTATCGCATTATGGATTCGATAACGAAAGGGGTGGCTTCGGACAGAAAATATAAGTTTTACGTCGAGTCGGGCGCAGGGCTCCGCAGCAACGAAACCGTTTACGAAATAAAGCTTCTCAATTCGTTCTTCGAAATAGAGGTGGGAGAAATTACTTACGTGCCGAACGCTTCCGGCTGGTCGGCGGCGCCCATTCCCGTGGACGTGACAGTGCCTACCGATTCCGTCATAGAAAGAAACTATGCCGGAGAAATAACGGGCTATTCCAGACCTACCACCAAATACACGTTTTTCTATTCTCCCAACAACATAAACGTAACCTACGAGGCGGAGGGAGAATATTATACCTACGTAGAAAACGAAGAGGGAAAATCGGTTTATAGATTCTATCTGTCCGCGAGCGCGGAATCCACGTTTTCCATATATGCCAAAAACGGCGCCGGAAAGCGCAGCGACAATACCTACGTCGGCACCGAAACCATAAAAATCGACGTTCTGAAACCGGAGACCTCCGTTACGGCGTACGTGTTCCCCGAAACGGAAGGGACCGAACGGCTGTATATAACGAGCGGTCAGTGGGTAAACGGACGTATCGTTCTTACCGTGACGGTTAAAGACGGCGTGAGCGGAGTTTATCTCAAGGACCTCAACTTTGCCGTCGACGGCGCGGGAAATCCGGTATACAATTCCCGCGGGGAGCTTATCTGGCAGGAAAGCTCTGTGGCAAGAGTGCCCGACGGAACGATAAACGGAGACGACGGAGCGAAATATTTTATTTATAACGTAGAAATAGGCTTGCCCGATTCGACGGTCGTCATGATGAGTAAGGAATATCGTTTCAGAGTTTATACCGGCTCCGGCGTTTACGAAGAAATAGAATTTACCGCCAATATAGACGCGAGCAGAATACAGCTCGACAGCATAGATTTCGTCGCTTCGGACAGGACGGAGAACGTTCCCGTCTCCAGCAACAGGATTACGTTGCCGTCGGTATGCGACAACGCCGTCGTTAGGCTCGTCTCGAATATAGAACAGGCGGGGCATTTCGACTATTATCTTTACGACGAAATTTCCGGAAAATACTCGTTCGTTTCCGGCAGCGAGCTGGAGTTTTCGGTGCCGAACGACAGAAAAGGGGAGATAGTAAAGAAATTTTATCTCGTCAGCAGAGCGAAGGACTATAAGGGCGTCGGATATTCCACCGACGCGGAAACGCCGTACGAGATAATCATTCCTTACAATACCTTGAATATTTCGATAAATTACGAGCTTATCACCGATACGTCGGGGACGGGAGCGACCAAATGGGTGGACAGCAACCTCACCGTTCAGATAGGTCTCGTAAGCGACGACGAGGGAACGCTTAAGGAGCTGAGCGACGCGGAAAAGAAAAATTATACGTATTTTTATATGCTCATACCCAATTCTTCCGACCTCAACTTGAACGAAGCCATAAGGAACGGAGTATGGATAGCGTGCGACAACGGCTCTTATTCGGACGTCGGAGGTAAAAGTCTGTACCGTTTCGACATAGATTTCACCGCCGATTCTTTCTACGGATATATCGCTTTGTCGGTAACAAACGAAGCGGGCTTCCGTTCTTCCACTTCGGGCGACGTCAACCGTTTGCTGTATATAGACCGCACGACTCCGGATATCGCGGATATGGTTTCCGCAAAGAGCGGAATAAACGAAAAGTCAACCGTAGAAGGACTGACGACGGTGACGTATTACAGCAAGGACGAGATAAACATAGTGCCGAGGACGTTCGACGACAGATCGCAAATTACTTATTACTACGTAAAATTCGCCGAAGGAGAAACGGTGACCGTCACGCAGAATCCGACCGGAGAAAATCTTAACGGTTGGACCAAGCTGACGAGGAACGTCGTTCTTACCGCGGAGGACGGATACGCGGAGTATTTCTATCTGTTTTACGCGGTAAACGAATTGGGCGCGTCCGCGGGAGGAATGACGGGCGGCAAATATTCCACTCGGTACAAGTTCGTTATCGACACGGCGCAGATGAGCGGAACTCTCAGCTACAATCCCAACGACGGCGGATATTTCGACCAGTCGCTCAACATGTACACGTATATGTGGTGCGAGGCGGCAAACATTTCGTTCAACGTAATCAACAGCAATACGTACGTGAAGTATTATTACTCCCTTGACGACGGTAAAACGTGGGAGCCTTATCTCGAGCCGGGCGGATACGAAATTTATTATAAACCCGGAGAAAAAGAGGTAAAGACTCTCGTCTTCAACGCCGCATATTTCCCGGACGGAGTTAATTCGGCGTTTACCTTCAAGGCTGTCAACAAAGCGGGGACGGAGTACGTTTACGGCACGAAGATATATATAGCGATAGACACGATGACGCCCGAATTCGAGGTTTCGCTTTCGGTGGACGGAGTGGAGTATACGGGAGGAGGCACGGAGCTGTCGGCATATAGCTCGGCGAATTGGTCCAACCGTCCCGTTACCATAACGATAAATCCGATTAAAGTAAACGTCAGCGGAGTAAAATACACCTATACCGTAGAATATCTCGTCAACAACACTCCTTTCGTCACGACGGAGAGAGAAACGCCGTCCGGCGTATCGTTCACAACCGACAGACTGGACGGGTTCGGAATTAACCGCGACGCGATTATTACGATAAAGGCGACCAGCCGTTCGGGCAACGGAAATTATTCCGAACGCAAATTCCGCGTAAAGGTGGATCAGACCACGCCGGTGTTTACTCTCATAGGGACGGCGACCAACAACGACAATACCGAAACGAAAACGATATCCAGCGGCGAATGGACCAACTATCCGTTGGTAAGCGTAAACAAGTCCTCCGATCCCGATTACGTCAACGTGAGCAAGGTGTCGTATACGTACACGTATAAGGATCTCGAATCCACGGGTGTAATCGAAAACAACTGGCCCGACGGAAACCCGACGTTTAATAAAATATGTTCCATTACCGTAACGGCGCGTTCCGACGCGGGATTGACCTATACTCGGGAATTTAAGGTTAATATCGATACCAAACCTCCGGTTATTAAATTCATGCGTTCGGAATCCATATCGATAAGAGAGGGCGAAGAGCATTTTATCGATTTGAAGGTTTACGTAGAGGAAGAGAACATAGAGATATGCGAGTATATCACCATAAAGGGAGAAAAGAGGGGCTTCGCTCTCGATCCGACGGGGTATATCATTTCGACGAGCAGCGTCGACAATATGGAAAGGTACGACAATTCCACGGGAGAGCCGGTTCCGTACAGAGGTTACGTAAAGATTTACGTAAAGGACTACGCCGGCAACGTGGCGACGTTCGAATTTTATATGCTGCCCTTTGCGCTGGACGTCAACAACGTGACTTTAAGCGATAAGGATCAGAAGACCATAGAGGGCTATGAAAACGATCTCAACGCCGCCGAAAGCTATATGGAAGCGGCAAGAGTGACCTATTTCCGCAATCTCATTTCCCGTCTGAAAGACAGAATAAACACTCTCCGCAACGAGATCGACTCCTACAGAGCGTATCTTGAAAAGCTTTCGCAGAGG
>JBJFAO010000160.1:0-2082 GCA_051887955.1 Christensenellales bacterium | reverse complement strand
CGAAAAACATCTGTTGGTACGCGGACGGCGATTTGGGCAAAATCGGCGTTACCATAAATCTGAGCAAGCCCGAAAAGGACGCCAAACAGGTGCTCGCGGAGCGCAATGCGAAACAGTCGAAATACCCGAAATGCCTTTTGTGTCTGGAAAACCTCGGTTTTTGCGGTACGGCTACGCACCCCGCCCGTCAGACGATAAGACAGGTTCCGGTCACGCTCAACGGAGAAAGCTGGCACATGCAGTATTCTCCCTATATGTATTACGACGAGCACGTAATAGTATTCTGCGACGAACACCGTCCTATGGCGGTCACGTCGGAAACCTTCGTCCGACTCCTCGACTTCGTGGACAGATATCCCCATTATTTTCTCGGCAGCAACGCCGATCTGCCTATAGTGGGAGGCTCCATCCTTTCTCACGACCACTATCAGGGAGGAAGAAAGGTTTTGCCGATGTTTTTCAGCAAAATGAGAAAAGAATTCATTTCTACGCCCGAACTGACGGTCGGAATAAGGGACTGGTACAACTCCGTCGTTACGATAAAGGGTACGAACAAGGATAAGGTTATCGCCACCGCGACCAAATTTCTGGAAGCATGGCGGAATTATACCGACGAGTCGGTCGGGATAGAAGCGTTTACGGGCGACGTACCGCACAATACCGTTACTCCGATAGCCAATAAAAACGGTTATGAATACTGCCTCGACCTTATTTTGAGGAACAACCGTTGCGACGCGGAGCGTCCCGACGGGATATTCCATCCGACTAAAGATATGCACAACATAAAGAAAGAAGGCATAGGACTTATAGAAGCCATGGGCTTGTTCATTCTCCCCGGCAGATTGAAAAGAGAAATAAACGAAATGATTTATCTTCTGGAGGAGGACAAAATCGATTTCGCCGCCCTCAACTCCGATCCCGACCTCTCCAAACACATGGGAATGATAGCGCAGGTGTCGGCAAAATACGGACTCGGTCTAAGCTTCGCCGACGCGAGGGACAGACTTATCGATTACGTCAGCGAAACCTGCCTGCGTATCCTCGATTGTACGGCGGTATTCAAAAGAGACGATATCGGTAGACCGGCGTTCAATAAGTTTATGCATCACGTTCTCGATTAGAATGATTTTAATTGACAATTTGTGGCAAAACCTAAAGTTTTTACGCCGTTTGTGATATTATTTGTACGGAGTAATTATGAAGCACGCCGATAAAAAAATCTTGTTGATAATCGTAGCCGTTTTGCTGTGCGCCCTTTCCGCGCTCCTTTTCGGATGCGAACAAAACGGCGCGGTGACTTCGTTTACTCTCGTAAAAGACAGCGTTTCCGTAAGCGTCGGCGGCACTATGAAAATGACCGATTGCTTTTCGGTTGAAGGCAACGGCAAGATTTTTTATACCGTGGAAAATTCCGACGTCGTTTCGGTGGACAAGGGAGTGCTTAAGGGACTTTCGGTGGGAGAAGCGTTCGTTATCGTAAGCGCGGGAGAGTTTTACGGAAGAATAAAAGTTACCGTTTACGATCCGTATACGATAAAAGCTACTCTGCGTGACGAGGTTTACGAATACGACGGCGAGATAAAAACCCTTACCGTAAACGGCGCGTTGCCCGAAGGGACTACCGTCAGATACTTCGTAGGGGAAGAAGAGTTTTTCGGCGCGTCGGTTCCGGGGGTATACAAGGTGCGCGCGGAAATTACTTTGCCGGAAAAATACAGCCTCGAAAGCCCCGTGACGGAGGGTACTCTTACCATTAACAGAGCCAATATAGCAATCGACGTCGCGTTCCCGTCGGCTACTTACGACTACGACGGAGAGGAAAAGTCGATTTATCTCAAAGGGGATATCCCCGACGGCGTAACCGTGGAATACAGCGGCAACAAAGGTACCGACGCGGGAGTTTACAACGCGAAAGCGGAGTTTTTCGTCGACGAAAGATTTTACGAGCCGATACGTCCTATGTCGGCGATACTCAGAATAAACAAAAAACCGTTTTCCGTGGACGATCCATCCCTGCTCGAAAACCGCGCGGTAACCTACGACGGACAATTCCGTTTCCGTAAGGCTGCCCTGAACGAGCAA